>DATBBI010000168.1:0-7172 GCA_036271115.1 Trebonia sp. | reverse complement strand
GTGGGCGACCGACACGTTCGGCGACCGGATCTGCGTCACCTCGTCGATGACCGACGCGGTCATCATCCACCTCGCTTCGGCGATCCGCCCGGGTATCGACGTGGTGTTCCTCGACACCGGCTACCACTTCCCCGAGACGATTGGCACCCGCGACGCGGTGTCCGCCGTGTACCCGGTGAACCTGGTCAACGTCACCCCGTCCCGCACCGTCGAGGAGCAGGACGCCGAGCTCGGCCCGCGGCTGTACGGGCGCAACCCCGACCTGTGCTGCTACCTGCGTAAGGTCGAACCGCTCGAGCGGGCGCTGTCCGGCTACGACGCCTGGATCACCGGGGTGCGCCGTGAGGAGACCACCTCCCGCCGCCACACGCCTGTGGTCGCCTGGGACGAGAAGCGCGAGATGGTCAAGGTCAACCCGATCGTGTCCTGGACAGGCAAGCAGGTCGACGACTACATCGCCACGAACGGCGTGCTGGTGAATCCGCTGGTGTACGACGGGTACCCGTCGATCGGCTGCCGCACCTGCACGCTGCGGGTGGAGGCGGGCGCCGACCCGCGTAGCGGCCGGTGGGCGGGAACGGGCAAGACCGAATGCGGCATCCACGTCTGAACTCCGCCGCCCTGAACCGGGTCACAGGGAGTCGCACGCCGCTGGTCGCGGTCGCTCACGGGTCGCGGGATCCGCGGGCCGCGGCGACCGTGAGCGAGCTGCTCGCGGTGGTGCGGTACCGGGCGGTGGCCTGGGGACTGGGCGGTCTCGACGTCAGGGCGGCATTCCTCGACCACTGCGCGCCATCGCTGCCGCAGGCGCTGTCCGCGGTCGGCGACGGGGCGTGCGTGGTCGTCCCGCTGCTGCTCACCGCCGCCTACCACAGCAAGAGCGACATCCCCGCGCAGCTCGCCGCCGCCAGCGCCGCGGCCCCGCCGGACGTGAGCTGCGCGGACACGCTCGGGCCGCATCCGCTGCTGCTCTCCGCCCTGGAGCGGCGGCTGTCGGAGGCCGGCGTGGCCGCGGGCGACCCCGCCGCCCGGTCGCGCACCAGCGTCGTGCTCGCCGCGGCCGGCTCGTCCGACCCGGCGGCGAACGCCACGATCGCCGCCCTCGCTGCCCGGTGGCAGGCGACGCGCGGCTGGCACGCGGTCGTGCCCGCACACGCGTCGGCGGCCGGCCCGCGGCCGGACGAGGCGGTGCGGGCGCTGCTCGCCGGCGGCGCGCCGGGCCCGGTGGTGGTCGCCACCTACCTGCTGGCGCCCGGTTACTTCGCCGACAAGATCCGCGCGGCCGGGCTGAGCGCCGGGGCCGCCGCCGTCTCCCCCGCCCTCGGCGCCGCTCCTGCCATCGCGGATGTGGTCCTTGAGCGCTACCTGGCCGCCGTCCCCGCGGAGCTGTGCGCCCCGCTGGCGGCCAGGGCATAGCTTTATCCCGAACGGGCCCGTGGTGACCCCCCCGGCAAGCGATTGCGGGCTCCACCCGCTTCTTGCTGTTATCACGGATTCGCCGACCAGGCTGGCTAGGTGGCGCCGGAGGTGTCGATCCGGGACATGATGCGGTCCGCGTCCCGGCCGAGGCGGCGCAGCTGCTCCGGCGACAGGACGTCGATGACGAGCGACCGGACGAACGCGACGTGCCCGGGCGCCGCCTTCGTGAGCGTCTCCAGACCCTGCTCGGTCAGGATCGCGTTGGTGAACCGGCCATCGGCCGGGTCGGGCTCGCGGCGCACGAGGCCGCGCGCCTCGAGTCGCTTGATCAAGTGCGACAGCCGGGACAGCGACGCGTTGGTGACCTCGGCGAGCGAGCTCATCCGCATGGTCTGCTGCGGGCGGGTCGACAGCATGGCCAGCACCTGGTACTCGACCATGCTCAGGTTCGAGTCGCGCTGCAGCTGCTGATCGATCGACCAGGGCAGCCACATGAACAGCCGGACCAGGGACAGCCAGGCGTCGAGTTCCGCCGCGGTCAGCCACTTCACCGAAGGGTCCCCCGGGACAGCATGAGCTCCTTCTGTCATGAAACCAGGATAGCAGTGACTGGACCGTTCAAGTGATATGTCTTGACTATTCAAGTCATAGAGACATAGCTTTGACTTGAACGGACAAGTCAAACGGAGGCTGACTGATCATGAAGATCGCACTTACCGGCGCTACCGGGTTCGTCGGATCGCACGTCCTGACCGAACTGCGCGAGCACGGCCACGAGGTGACGGCGTTCGTCCGCGATGACGCCCAGGCGGACAAGGTCGCGTCGCGCGGCGCCACCCCGGCCGTGGTCGACCTGTACGACACCCCTACGCTCGCGAGCCTGCTCACCGACGCCGACGGGGCCATCCACACCGCGAGCCCCGGCGACGCCACCAGCGCGGACCTGGACTCCGCGGTGGTCGACGCGGCGCTGGAGGCGTTCACCGGCACGGGCAAGCCTTACCTGGAGATCAGCGGCATGTGGGTCTACGGGTCCAACACCGCCATCACCGAGGACTCGCCCTTCAACGCTCCCCCGCTGGTGGCGTGGAAGGAGCCGATCGAGCGCCGGGTGCTCGGCGCGACTGGCATGCGCGGCGCCGTGCTCATCTCGAGCACGGCCTACGGCGACGGCGGCGGCGCGATCCCCGGGGCGCTGCTCGGCTCTCCGCGCGACGAGGCCGGGAACCTGATCATGATCGGCTCGGGGCGGCAGCACTGGTCGACGGTGCACGCCGCCGACCTCGCGGACGCCTTCCGGCGCGTCCTGGAAGACGACTCGGCGCACGGCTACTACGTCGTTGGCAACGGGATGAACTCGACCCTCGCCGAGCTGACCGAGGCGGCTGCCATCGCGGTCGGCGCGTCAGGCGCCGTCTCCGGCTCCGACGAGGAGGCGCGAGCCCGCCTGGGCGACTACTTCGCCGAGGTCCTGCTGCTCGACCAGGGCACCGCCGCGGCGAAGATCAGGGACGAGCTCGGCTGGCGCCCCACCCGCCCGTCGCTCGCCGCCGAGTTCCGGCGCGGCAGCTACCGGCACTAGCCGCACAGCACACCCGCACCGCACGAAACCGTACGAAAGTAGCGATACGACACCGTTACGGCCAACTTGTTACGAAACCGCTCCAGACGGGGAAACACCTGGCACGGACGCCCGGCGCGCGGCCCCGAGAACGCATAACCTGACCCGGTAAGCCGCCGCGCTGGCGGTGTACCGCGTTGGGAGATTGATGCACATCTGGCCGGGAGCCCCGTATCCACTGGGGGCGACGTGGGACGGGTGGGGGACGAATTTCGCGTTGTTCTCCGAGGTCGCCGACCGCGTCGAACTGTGCCTGTTCGACGAGGCGGGGACGGAAACCCGCGTCGCGCTGACCGAGATGGACGGTTTCGTCTGGCACGGGTACCTGCCCGCGATCAGCCCTGGCCAGCGGTACGGCTACCGGGTGCACGGCCCCTTCGATCCCAGGCGCGGCAGCCGCTGCTCCCCGTCCAAGTTGCTGCTCGACCCCTACGCAAAGGCCGTCGAGGGCCACCTGACCTGGGATGAGGCGCTGTTCGACTACCAGTGGAGCGACCCGCGGCGGCGGAACACGGCCGACAGCGCGCCGTTCATGCCGAAGAACATCGTCATCAACCCGTTTTTCGACTGGGGCAACGACCGGCCGCCGCGCATCCCGTACCACGAGACGGTGATCTACGAGGCGCACGTCCGCGGCCTGACGCTGCGCCACCCGGAGATCCCGCCGCACCAGCGGGGCACCTACGCGGGGCTGGGGCATCCGGCGGTGATCGAGCACCTGCGCCGGATCGGGGTCACCGCGGTGGAGCTGCTGCCGGTGCACCAGTTCCTCCCCGATCAGGCGCTGGCCCAGCGTGACCTGACCAACTACTGGGGCTACAACACGATCGGCTTCCTCGCGCCGCACAACAGGTACTCCAGCGCCGGCCAGCGCGGCGAGCAGGTCGGCGAGTTCAAGTCCATGATCAGGGCGCTGCACTCGGAGGGCATCGAGGTCATCCTCGACGTGGTCTACAACCACACCGCCGAGGGCGACCACCGCGGTCCGACGCTGTGCTTCCGGGGCATCGACAACGAGGCGTACTACCGGCTCGACCTCAGGGATCCGCGGCGGTACATCGACTACACGGGCTGCGGCAACAGCCTGAACGTGCGGCACCCGCACTCGCTGCAGCTGATCATGGACTCGCTGCGGTACTGGGTGCTCGAGATGCACGTCGACGGGTTCCGGTTCGACCTGGCCTCGGCCCTGGCGCGCGAGCTGCACGACGTGGACCGGCTGTCCACGTTCTTCGACCTGGTCCAGCAGGACCCTGTGGTGTCCCAGGTGAAGCTGATCGCCGAGCCGTGGGACGTCGGCGAGGGCGGCTACCAGGTCGGCAACTTCCCGCCACTGTGGACGGAATGGAACGGCAAGTACCGGGACACGGTGCGCGACTACTGGCGCGGCCAGCCGGCCACCCTGCCGGAGTTCGCCTCCCGGCTGACCGGGTCCAGCGACCTGTACGAGTCGTCAGGCCGCCGTCCCGTCGCCTCGATCAACTTCGTCACCTGCCACGACGGGTTCACGCTCGCCGACCTGGTCAGCTACAACAACAAGCACAACGAGGCCAACGGCGAGGACAACAGGGACGGCACCAACGACAACAGGTCGTGGAACTGCGGAGTCGAGGGCCCCTCTGACGACCCCGAGATCACCGAGCTGCGCGCCAGGCAGCAGCGGAACTTCCTGACCACCCTGTTCCTGTCCCAGGGCACCCCGATGATGATGGCCGGGGACGAGATCAACCGGACCCAGGGCGGCAACAACAACGCCTACTGCCAGGACAACGAGATCTCGTGGGTGGACTGGTCCAGTGCCGGCGGCGAGCGGGACCTGCTCATCTTCACCCAGAAGCTGGCCCGGCTGCGCCGCCGCCACCCGGTGTTCCGCCGCCGCCGGTTCTTCAAGGGCGCCTTCTCTGGCTCAGGGACCGGCGACCTGGGCGCCGACATCTCCTGGCTGACCCCGGCGGGGGACGAGATGACCGAGGAGGACTGGCAGGCCAGCTACGCCAAGTCGGTCGCGGTCTTCCTGAACGGCGCGGCGATCAGCGAGCCAGGCCCGCGCGGCGACCCGGTCACGGACGACAGGTTCCTGCTGCTGTTCAACGCCGGCCCCGAGCCGATCACGTTCACGCTGCCCGAGTCGAAGCTGAGCGGCGACTGGGAGGTCGTGATCGACACCGTCAGCCCGCGCGGCGACCCGGTGGACGCCATCGGGTTCCTGCCGCGGACGAAGGTGGAGGTCGCGGGGCGGGCCGTCGTGGTGCTGAGGTCCCGGTCATGAGGGGGTCCCGGTCATGAGGGTGCTGCTTCCCCCGCCCCCGGCGGACCAGGCCGCCGCGGAACTCGACAACTACGAGCTGGCCGCGCTGTATGAGTTCCCCGGGCCGCGCTGGCTGCGCGCCAACATGGTGGCGAGCGCGGACGGTGCGGGCTTTCTCGAGGGCCGGACGGCGGCGCTGTCGACGCCGGCCGACATGCGGCTGTTCGGCCTGCTGCGCGTGCTGGCGGACGTGGTGCTGGTCGGCGCGGGCACCGCGCGCGCCGAGGAGTACAAGCCGGCCCGCCGGCGGCCGTCGCTCGAGGACCTGCGGGCGGGCCGGCCCGCGACGGTCCCGATCGCCGTGGTCAGCAGGAAGCTCGACCTGGACTTCACGGCGCCGCTGTTCACCGGCGCGCCGCCGGACGCGCGCACGATCGTGATCACCTGCGCCGGGTCGCCAGACGACCAGCGCGCGGCCGCGGCGCGGGTCGCCGACGTGATCGTGGCCGGCGAGACGGCCGTGGACCTCGAGGAGGCGGTGGCCGCGCTGCGGGACCGCGGCCTCGGCCAGGTGCTCTGCGAGGGCGGCCCGCACCTGCTCGGCCAGCTGGCGGCCGAAGGCCTGCTCGACGAGCTCTGCCTCACCGTCACCCCCGTGCTGGCCGGCCCGGGCCCGACCCGCGTCGTCTCCGGCGCCCCGTTCCCCGCGCGCCCGCTGACGCTGGCGCACGTCCTGACGGACGACGGCGAGCTCTTCTGCCGGTACGTCGCGAAAAGCTAGCCAGCCCAGCCGGTTGCCCGCGCCACAGGCGCGCCCCCATGCAGTCCCGGCCCGAATTGGTAAGCCACTCCTTATCAGTTTAAGCTGAGCATTATGGAGAGAGCCGGGACCGTTACGGATGACTATGAAGTTGCAGCGGCACTGCGGGTAGCCATTGGCCTGCTGGTGCGAAAGCTACGCCAGGCTCACCTGCCCGGCGAGCTCACCATCGCCGAGACCTCCGCGCTGAGCCGGCTGGACCGCGGCGGCCCCGCCACCTCCAGCGACATGGCCAAGCAGGACCGGATCAGCCCGCAGTCGATGGGCGCCACGCTCGCGGCCCTTGAGCAGCGCGGCCTGATCGAGCGGCGGCGCGATCCCGCCGACGGCAGGCGGGTCGTGCTGTCGATCACCGCGGCCGGCCGCCAGCTCGTCAACGACCGGCGCGGCGCGCGGTCCGAGCTGATCGCCGCCGCGCTGCGCGACGGGTTCACCGCGACGGAACGCGACCAGCTGCTCGCCGCGGCGCCGCTGCTCGAGCGGCTGGCGGAGAGGCTCTGATGCCGGGAGCGAGAACACCGCGACCACCCGCCCCCAAGCCCGACCGGTACGCCTGGATCGCCCTCGCGAACACGACCGCGGCCATCTTCATGGCCGCGCTGGACGGCTCGATCGTCATCATCGCGCTGCCGGCGATCTTCCGCGGCATCCACCTCGACCCGCTGTCGCCGGGCAACATCAGCTACCTGCTGTGGATGATCATGGGCTACCGGCTGATCCAGGCCGTGCTCGTGGTCAACCTGGGGCGGCTCGGCGACATGTTCGGCCGGGTGCGGATGTACAACCAGGGCTTCGTGGTGTTCACCGTCGCGTCGGTCCTGCTGTCGTTCGACCCGTTCCAGGGCAGCGGCGGAGCGCTGTGGCTGATCGGATGGCGGTTCCTGCAGGCGATCGGCGGCTCGATGCTGATGGCCAACTCGGCCGCGATCCTCACCGACGCCTTCCCGCCAGAACGCCGCGGCTTCGCCCTCGGCACCAACCAGATCGCCGCGCTGGCCGGCATGTTCATCGGCCTGGTCGCCGGCGGCCTGCTCGCCGCCTGGGACTGGCGGGCGGTGTTCTGG
>DATBBI010000167.1:0-12501 GCA_036271115.1 Trebonia sp. | reverse complement strand
ACGCGATCGCGAGGGCGAGGCAGGCGAACGGAACCGCCGTCGTCACGTAGCGGTAGTCGAACTCGGCCGTCGCGGCGGGCACCACGATCAGCGCCACCGAGCTCACCCACGGCAGCAGCGCGTCCACGCTCACCCGCCGCCTGCCGGCCACGATCGCGCCGAGGCCGGCAAGCAGCAGCAGGCCGTAGACCGTGCCAGGCAGCCAGACGTATCGCTGGTAGACCCGGATCGCCCCGGCAAACGGGTCGACCACGGCGGTCAGCGGGTTGCCGCCCGCCAGGTACGCGGCGGCGGACGACGAGTAGCCGGGCACGCGGTGCGAGCTGGATATGGGCACCGACTGGTACCCGAACAGGTACTGGTCGTAGGTCTCCGCGTTCGGGAACACCGACCGCGACCAGTCGAATGACCGCCAAGTGTCGTCGAATACCGCGCGGGCGTATGCCCCGGGCTGGGCCTCGATGGCCTTGATCGCGAACTGCTGGGCCAGCGAGTTAGGCAGCGCGGAGAACACCGGCGCAGGGAACCGGTGCAGCGGGCTCGCGGGCGTCCAGATATACGCCTGCGCGACCGGCCGCTGGGCCGGCGGTACCGCCGTGCACAGCGACAGCAGGTCCGGCGACAGCTGCATCTGGGAGCACTCGGCGAACGTCATCACTCGCGAGTAGAGGAACACGCCAGTGGATTCGCTCGTGTTGAACGTGCCGTGCTGGAGGTCGTACCAGCCGGCGTAGCCGGCCACCGGCGCCAGGGCCAGCACCACGAAGGCAACGACGCCGGAGACCAGCGTCCGCCAGCCGGCCCGGCTCATGCCAAAGCACAGCACCAGGTAAACAGCGAAGACGGGGATCAGCGCCAGTCCGGTGGTCCGGACGATCGCGGACACCCCGAGCAGCGCCCCGGCCAGCGCGCAGCGCGCCCACGACGACCGCCACCACGGCACCTGAGCGCCCCCGGCGGAACGCAGCGGGGGGAGCGGCGACCACAGCAGCACCAGCACCGCCAGCATGGCCAGGAACAGGAACAGCGTGTCGGACAAGATCAGGTGCTCGAGCTGGATCTCGAACCCGTCGTAGAGCACCGGCAGCGTCATGACCGCCGCGAGCCACTTCGGCGTGCCGAACCGGTGCCTGGCGAGCGCGTACATCATCACGGCGACCAGCAGGCCCATGATGTGCTGTGACACCGTGACGAGCGCGAAACTGTGGAAGGGCCTGAGTACCCACAGGAAGAAGGAGTAGCCCGACGGCCTGGTCGGATCCAGGTTCAGCGTGATCGCGGTGTCAACGTAGTTCCACGAGTCGTTGAACCAGGACTGCCAGCGGTAGCCAAGCTCTGCATCGATACGGAGCAGCGCGGCCGGAATCATCAAGATGACGAATAGTTTGTTTCCTGCCAATGCGCGCCGGGACCCCGTAGGTGCTACCTTCAAGCCCGTATCCTCCTTGTGCCGGGCAGGCGCTCTCCAGGCAGTGCGCCCGCTGTACAAGGTAGTGGGTAATCCGAGACGGCTAGTCTCGATAGACGAGGGTAACTCGTAAAGAAATTCCGAAGATGGGCGGGAGTCCACGTGGAACTGACGGTCGTGATGCCGTGCCTCAACGAGGCCGAAACCGTGGCCACCTGCGTGCGAAAAGCCGTCAAGTTCATCGCTGACAGCGGGATAAGCGGCGAGGTGGTGGTCGCCGACAACGGGAGCACCGACGGCAGCCAGCAGCTCGCCGGGGACGCCGGCGCCCGGGTTGTCGACATCCAGGACAAGGGTTACGGCAACGCCCTGATGGGCGGCATCCTGGCGGCCCGCGGCGAGTACGTGATCATGGGCGACGCCGACGACAGCTACGACTTCACTAACCTGATGCCGTTCGTCGAAGAGCTGCGCAAGGGCAGCGACCTGGTGATGGGCAACCGTTTCAAGGGCGGCATCGAGCCGGGGGCGATGCCCCCGCTGCACAAGTACCTCGGCAACCCGGTGCTGTCCTTCGTCGGCCGGCTGTTCTTCCGCAGCAAGATCGGCGACTTCCACTGCGGCCTGCGCGGCTTCAGGAAGGACAGCGCGATCGCGCTCGGCCTGCAGGCCACCGGCATGGAGTTCGCCAGCGAGATGGTCGTGAAGGCCACCCTGGCGAAGCAGAAGATCACCGAGGTTCCCACCACGCTCAGTAAGGACGGCCGCAGCCGCCCGCCGCACCTGCGGAGCTGGCGTGACGGCTGGCGGCACCTGCGGTTCCTGCTGCTGTTCAGCCCGCGCTGGCTGTTCTTCCTGCCCGGCATCGTCATCGGCGCGGCCGGCCTCGTCATCGGCGCCGCGGTGGCGGCGGGCCCGATCACGATCGGCAACGTCACGTTGGACGTGGACACGCTGGTCGCGGCCAGCGCGATGGTGGTGATCGGGTTCCAGGCGGTGCTGTTCTGGCTGTTCACGCAGGTGTACGCGGGCGCCGAGGGCTTCCTCCCCGAGGAGCCGAAGGTCCAGCGGCTGCTGGCGAAGCTCTCCCTCGAGCGCGGGCTGATCGCCGGCGCGGCGATCGGGCTCGCCGGCCTCATCGGGCTCATCTTCTCGCTGACCTACTGGCAGGCGAACAAGTTCGGTCAGCTGAACTACGAGCACGCGCTGCGGCTCATGGTCCCCTCGGTGACCGCGCTGGTGCTGAGCTGCCAGCTCATCCTCGGCACGTTCTTCCTGTCGATCCTCGGCATCAAGCAGACGCGGCACACCCCGGTCGGCGCTACGGCGACGCTTAATGTGAGCGACGAGGCCGCCACTGCCCGTAGGCTTTAAGGCATGTCACCCGCCAGTTCAAAGCACATCCTCACCGCGCCGGCCTGGCCGTACGCCAACGGCCCGCGGCACATCGGGCACGTTTCCGGCTTCGCGATCCCCAGCGACATGTTCAGCCGGTACCAGCGGATGGCGGGCAACAAGGTGCTGATGGTCTCCGGGACCGACGAGCACGGCACCCCGATCACAGTGCAGGCCGACCAGGAGAGGGTTACCCCCAGGGAACTGGTCGACCGCTACAACGGGGTCATCGCGAACGACCTGGCGAACCTCGGCATGAGCTATGACCTGTTCACCAGGACCACGACCCGCAACCACTACGCGGTCACCCAGGAGATCTTCAGCACGCTGCTGCGCAACGGGTACATCTTTCCCAAGGCGACCCTCGGCGCGATCTCCCCGTCTACGGGGCGCACGCTGCCGGACCGCTACATCGAGGGCACCTGCCCGATCTGCGGCTACCCGAGCGCGCGCGGCGACCAGTGCGACAACTGCGGCAACCAGCTGGACCCGACCGACCTGATCAACCCGAGGTCGCGGATCAACGGCGAGACGCCGCTGTTCGTGGAGCAGGAGCACTACTTCCTCGACCTGCCCGCGTTCACCGAGGTGCTCGGCGCCTGGCTGCAGTCCAAGTCGGGCCAGTGGCGGCCGAACGTACTCAAGTTCTCCCTCAACCTGCTCGACGACCTGCGCCCGCGGGCCATCACCAGGGATCTTGACTGGGGCGTGCCCGTGCCGCTCGACGGCTGGCGCGACCGGCCGGACAAGAAGATCTACGTGTGGTTCGACGCCGTCATCGGCTACCTGTCGGCGAGCATCGAGTGGGCCCGCCGCTCCGGCGACCCCGACGCGTGGCGCGCCTGGTGGAATGACGAGAGCGCCGAGTCCTACTACTTCATGGGCAAGGACAACATCACCTTCCACTCGGAGATCTGGCCCGCGATGCTGCTCGGGTACGCGGGGAAGGGATCGAAGGGAGGAACCCCGGGCCCGTTCGGAGTGCTGAATCTCCCCACCGAAGTGGTGAGCAGCGAATACCTGACGATGGAGGGACGCAAGTTCTCTTCCTCCCGCCAGGTGGTCATCTACGTGCGGGACTTCCTGGCCCGCTACGACGTGGACGCGCTGCGCTACTACGTGGCAGTCGCCGGGCCGGAGAACCAGGACACGGACTTCACCTGGAGCGAGTTCGTCAGGCGCAACAACGACGAGCTGGTCGCCACCTGGGGGAACCTGGTCAACCGTGCGGTCTCGTTCGCGGCGCGGAACATCGGTTCGATCCCCGGCCCCGGCGAGCTGACCGCCGCCGATCACGCGCTGCTCGAAACGTCCAGGCAGGCGTTCGACTCGGTCGGCGAGCACCTGTCGCACTCGCGGTTCAAGTTCGCCATCAACGAGGCGATGCACGCGGTAGCCGAGGCGAACAAGTACTTCTCCGAGCAGGCGCCGTGGAAGCTGCGCGAGTCCGACCCGGCGCGGATGCGGACGATCCTGCACGTCGCGCTGCAGGCGGTGAACGACGCGAAGACGATGCTCACGCCGTTCCTGCCGCGGTCGTCGCAGGCCGTGCACGACATGCTCGGCGGCTCCGGATCCTGGTCGGGCATGCCGCGGATCGAGACGGTGGACGAGGAGGGCGGCCCGTCGTACCCGGTGATCACCGGCTCCTACGACTCGTCCTTCCGGTGGGCCAGGCACCCGGTCGCGGTCGGCGCGCCGCTGTCCGTCCCCGCCCCGCTGTTCCGCAAGCTGGACCAGTCAGTAGTCGACGAGGAACTCGCCCGGCTCGCCGGTGAGTAGTCCGAACGAGCCCGTGGTTCCCGAGGACCGCCTGCCTTCCCCTGGCGCGTTCGATGCCCACACGCACATGGACATCATGGGGCTGCCGGTCGACGGGGTGCTCGCCGCGGCCCGGTCGGCCGGCATCTCCCGGGTGGTCAACGTGGGCACCGGCATCCCGTCATCGCAGTGGTCGGTCGCGTGCGCCGCGGAGTACCCGGAGGTCTACGCCGCGGTGGCGATCCACCCCAACGACACCGCCCTGGTGGACGCCGCCCGTGACACGGTGCTCGCCTCGATCGAGGCCCTGGCCGCGTCGCCCAAGGTGGTGGCGATCGGCGAGACCGGGCTGGACTACTACCGGGACTGGTCGCCGCGTGACGTGCAGCGCGCGTGGTTCCGCGCGCACATCGAGATCGCCAGGCGGACACGGAAGACGCTGATGATCCACGACCGCGAGGCGCACTCCGACGTGCTCGCCATCCTGGCGGAGTACGCGCCGTGGCCGCCGTACAGCGTGATCTTCCACTGCTTCTCGGGCGACGCTTCGATGGCGCGTGTTTGCGCCGAAGCCGGGTATGTGATGAGCTTCGCGGGCAACGTGACGTTCAAGAATGCGGACGTGCTCAGGGAGGCGGCGCTGGCCGCCCCGGCCAAGCTTCTCCTGGCGGAGACAGACGCGCCGTACCTGACGCCGGTGCCGCACCGCGGCAAGCCGAACTCCCCGGCGATGACCGCCTACACGGTCCGCGCTCTCGCGTCGCTGAAGAACCTGGACCTCGCGGACTTCTGCGCAACGCTCCAGACAACCGGCACCCGCGTCTTCGCCTGGTAACGGCGATGCCCCCACCACCCCCGCCCCCACCCGTGGCCCCGCTACCCCCGCTCCGAAACGCACCCCCGCCACCCCCGCCCCCGCCCCCGCCCCCGAACGTGGTCGATGTGACATCGTCTACCAAAGAGCGTGGTCGATGTGACATCGAGCACGTTGGCGAACGTAGTGGATGGGCTATCGACCACGTTGGGCGGGCGCCGGGGGCACCGAAGGCGGTCGATGGCCCATCGTCCCCCATAGAAGGCAGTCGATGGACCATCGACCGCCTTGGCCTGCTGGCGGGCGCGCCTTCCGCTAGCAGGATTTCCATGATCATGGGTCAAAAGGCACCCTATGGTGTGCCTTTTGACCCATCATCTTGCGATTTTGGCGCGGGCCGGCCATGACCGCGGGGGTGCGGCTCCTCAGGGCGGGGGACATTCGCGACATAGCGGGCAGGCTCGGAGTCAGGCCGACCAAGCGGCTCGGGCAGAATTTCGTGGTCGAGCAGGGCACCGTGCGGCGGATCGCCGCGCTCGCCGCGCCGCGCGACGGCGATGTGGTCCTCGAGGTCGGGCCTGGCCTGGGGTCATTGACCCTCGCGCTGCTGGAGGCCGCGGCGGGCTCGGACGCGCGGCTGGTCGCGGTGGAAATCGACCCGGCCATGGCGGCGGCGCTGCCGGCAACGGTGGCGGAGCGCGCGCCGGAGGCCGCGGAGCGGTTCCGCGCGGTGCACGCGGACGCGCTGCACGTGGCCGGGCCCGGCGGCGCTGCGGAGGGCGGCCAGGCCAGCGGGCGCGCGGACGGGGCGGCCGGCGGCGAGCCGGCCGACAGCGGCAGGGCCAGCGGGCGGGCCGGCGAGCCGACGGGCAGACGGGCGCGCGGGTCCGGCGTCGAGTTGCCGTGGGCGCCGACGGTGCTGGCCGCCAACCTGCCGTACAACGTGGCAGTGCCCGTGGTGCTGCACCTGCTGGCCGCGTTGCCGTCGCTCGAGCGGGGCGTCGTCATGGTGCAGGCGGAAGTCGCGGACCGGATGTGCGCGGGGCCGGGCAGCCGGGTGTACGGTGCGCCGTCGGCGAAGCTGGCCTGGTACGCCGCGGCGCGCGCGGCGGGCGTCGTACCGCGCAGCGTGTTCTGGCCGGTGCCTAACGTGGACTCGAAGCTGGTCGCGTTCACCCGCCGCGATCCGCCGGCGACCTCGGCGAGCAGGCAAGAGGTGTTCGCTGTCATCGATGCCGCGTTCGGCCAGCGCCGCAAGACGCTGCGTGCCGCGCTGGCCGGCTGGGCCGGCTCCCCGGCCGAGGCGGAGCGGCTGCTGCGCGCCGCGGGTGTCGACCCGCGCGCGCGTGGCGAGTCCCTCGGGATCGCCGAGTTCGCGCGTGTCGCGGAGGCAAGTAGGCTTCCTTGATCGTGACGAGTGTGACCGTGCGGGTGCCCGCGAAGATCAACCTCCAGCTCGCGGTGGGACCGCTGCGGCCGGACGGGTACCACGGCCTAGTGACCGTTTTCCACGCGATCGGTCTGTTCGACATGATCACCGTGGCGACCGCCGCGGCGGACAGTGTGACGGTGACCGGCGAGGGCGCCGGCCAGGTGCCCGCGGACGGCGACAACCTGGCGCTGCGCGCCGTCCGCGCGCTGCGCGCGGTGGTCGCGGCGCAGGCTGCCTCCGAAGTGGCGGTGACAATCAACAAGCGGATTCCCGTCGCGGCAGGGCTGGCCGGCGGCAGCGCGGACGCCGCGGCGGCGCTGGTCGCCTGCAATGAGCTGTGGCGGGCCGGGCTGTCTCAGCGAGAGCTGTGCGAGGTTGCCGCCGGGGTCGGCAGCGACGTGGCGTTCGCGGTGCTTGGCGGGACCGCGGTGGGCCGCGGCCGTGGCGAGCGGCTCACCCCTGCGCTGATGCCTGCCGCCAGGTACCACTGGGTGCTCGCGTTCGCCGACGGCGCCTTGTCCACGCCCGAGGTGTACGGCACGCTGGACCGGCTGCGGGCCGCGAACGGCGGGGTGGGGGAGCCTGGCAAGGTCGCCGAGCCCGAGCTGAGCACCGAGCTGATGGCGGCGCTGCGGGCCGGTGACCTGGAGCGACTCGGCCGGTCGCTCAGCAACGACCTGCAAGCTCCGGCAATCTCGCTGTTCCCCGCGCTGCGCAAGACGCTCGACGTCGGCCGCGAGTTCGGCGCGCTTGGCGCGCTGGTGTCCGGGTCGGGTCCGACCTGCTTGTTCCTCGCCCGCGACGCCAGGCAGGCGACCGACCTCGCGGTCGCGCTGTCCGGCGCGGGTGTCTGCCGGACGGTGACGCGAGCGAGTGGCCCGGTGCCCGGTGCCACCGTGATCGAACGATGAACCTGATCAGCCTGGAACGCATCGCGAAGGCCTACGGGCCGCGTGTGCTGCTCAACGGCGTCTCGCTCGGCGTCAATGAGGGTGAGCGCATCGGCGTCGTCGGCCGCAACGGAACGGGCAAGTCGACGCTGCTCGCCCTGCTCGCCGGCCTGATCGAGCCGGACAGCGGGCGAATCGCCAGGACGTCCGGGCTGCGCGCGGGCTACCTGCCGCAGGGCGACGCGCTGTCGGGCATCGTCGGCGAGATCGCGTTCGGCGCCAGGTACGCCGGCGGGACGTGGGAACGGGAACCACGGGCACGTTCGGTGGCCGCCGAGCTGCTTGCCGGAATCAGCCTGGACTCCGACGTGCGGCGGCTGTCCGGCGGGGAACGGCGCCGCGTCGCCCTCACCGCCCTGCTCGCCGCCGGACGCGACATCCTGCTGCTCGACGAGCCCACCAATCACCTGGACATCGAGGCGATCGACTGGCTTGGCCGGCACCTGCGGGACCGCGGCGGGGCGCTCGTCGTGGTCAGCCACGACCGCTGGCTGCTGGACACCGCCTGCGACGAGATGTGGGAGGTCGCCGACGGGCAGGTCTATCAGACGGACGGCGGGTACTCGGCCTACGTGCTGGCGCAAGCCGAGCGGCAGGCCGTCGCCGAGGCGGACGAGCAGCGGCGGCGCAACCTGGCCTGCAAGGAACTGGCCTGGCTGCGCCGCGGGCCGCAGGCCCGCAGCACCAAGCCGAAGTTCCGGGTACAGGCGGCGAACACGCTGATCGCCGCGGAACCGCCCGCCAGGGACACCGCGGAGCTGACCCGGATGGCGACCGCCCGGCTCGGCAAGACCGTGCTCGAGCTGGAGGACGTCACGCTCACCGCGGGGGACCGTGTGCTGCTCGACCACGTGACGTGGCGGCTCGGCCCAGGGGAACGAGCCGGGCTGGTCGGCGTCAACGGCGCGGGCAAGACCTCACTGCTTCGGCTGCTCGCCGGGGAGATCGGCCCCAGTGCGACAGGGAACAGTGCGACAGGCAACAGCGCGGCGGGCGACGGCGCGGCCGGCGGTATCCGGGTGACGGGTCATGTCGTGCGCGGCGCGACCGTGCGGGTCGGGCACCTGTCACAGGAGCTCACCGAGCTGGACGAGGCGCAGCGGGTGCGCGAGGCCGTTGAGGAGATCCGGTTGCGCATTCAGGTCGGCAAGCGAGAACTGTCGGCGGGGCAGCTGCTCGAGCGGCTCGGATTCTCCGCCGAGCGGCAGTGGACGCCGGTCGGCGACCTGTCCGGCGGTGAGCGGCGGCGGCTGCAGATGCTGCGGCTGCTGATGACTGAGCCGAACGTGCTGCTGCTCGACGAGCCGACCAACGACCTCGACATCGAGATGCTGACCGAGTTCGAAGACCTGCTCGACGGCTGGCCGGGCACCCTCGTCGTGGTCAGCCACGACCGCTACTTCCTCGAGCGGGTCACCGATCACGTCGACGCGATGCTCGGCGACGGCAGGATCTCCGCGTTGCCCGGCGGCGTGGACGACTACCTGGAGCGGGTCAGGGCCCGCCGCGCCGCGCTCGCAGCGGCGCCGGCGCCGGGGCCTGCGCGGCCAGGAGGCCCGGCCACCGCGGAATCCGGTGGCGGCCTGGCCCCCGGCTCGGCAGCCGAGCGTGCCGCCCGCAAGGAACTGCAGCGCCTGGAGCGGCAGATCGAGCGCACCGCGGCCCGGGAGGACGTGCTGAGCACCGAGCTGGCCGAGAACGCGACGGATTATGAAAAGCTCACCGAACTCGGCGCCGAACTGCGTACCGTGCAGGCTGAAAGGGCGGGCCTCGAAGAGCGCTGGCTCGAGGTCGCGAGCGCACTCGAATTGTGACCTTTTGTTAGAAGTCTTGTTTCCCTGAAGCGCTTGACGGTTACTTTACTGGAGAGTAACTTCCGTGCAATGCAGGGTGTGCCGCACCTCATACGCACCCAGTTAACCCGTCATCGGTGCCGGGCATCGCGATCCCCGCCGCGGACATGCGCACCATGGATCCCCGAAAGGGAACACCATGTCGGTTGAAAACAGCAGGATGGGGCGGCATGAGGCGCCGCGCGCGGCCAGGCCCCAGGCGAAGGGCAAGATCAAGTGGCGGCGGTTCGCGATGGCGGCCGTGCCGGCCGGCGTGGTCGCGGGCATCCTCGTCGGGCTGACCGCGCAAGGCGCGATCGCGTCGAGCATCTCGGTGTCCGGCCAGGAGTTCCTCGTCACCGCCACCCAGCTGACGGGGACCGGTTTCGAGCAGTTCGGCGGCTCGCTCAGCCAGGGCAGCGGGACCCAGCCGGTCATCGTCTCCGCCATCCACCACGCCACGTTGTCGAACCTCTGCCAGAGTGTCAAGGTCGGCCCCCTCACCCTGCGGCTGACCGCGGGCGGCGGTGGCAACGACGTGAGCGCGGACAACCTGATCGTCGACGCCAGCGGCCAGACCGGCAGCCAGGCGGTGTTCAAGAACATCACGATCGGCCAGGACGCCGGGACGCTCACCGAGGACCCGGGCACCGCGGGCACGGCCGGCGGGTTCGGGCAGCAGGCCGACTCGATCACCATCGATAACCTGGTGCAGCACACCTGGCTGACCACCGCAGGCACGTTCACGCTGCCCGGGCTCAGCATCGGATTCGGTGGGAGCTGCTGAGCCATGACGAGGCGCGAGCGCTTCAGGGCATGGCGGCGCACCCGCCCGTTCACGGGTGGTCTGCTTCTTCTGCTCGCCGGCCTTGAGCTGCTGTTGATCCCGCTCGGCGGCGACCTCGGCCACGGCGCGATCAAGCTGGTCATCTATATCGGGATCGGCGGGGTGTTCGGCGTCCTGATCGGGCTGCTGCTGATCGCGGCGGGGATCATGATCTGGGTCAACCCGCTGCACCGGGTCTTCTACGGGATCGCGGGCATCGTCCTCGGCATCGTCTCCTTCCCTACCTCCAACCTTGGCGGCTTCTTCATCGGCATGCTGCTCGCCATGGTCGGCGGCGCGATCGCGTTCGCCTGGGAGCCAGGAGAGCCGGAGGAAGCCGCGGAGCGGAGCGCGGAACCGGCGGCGATGCCGTGAGGCGACCGCTCACGGTCACCGCGCTGTCGCTCGCGCTGGTGACCGGGATTCTCGGCACCGTGGGCGCGGGAGGCGCCAGCGCGGCGACGAAGTCCCAGCCCAGCCAGGTGTGCATCCTGGGGATCTGCTTCGGACCCACGTCCTCGCCCACGCCGGCGCCGTCGGCGTCCTCGTCGTCGCCCAACCCGCTCCCGCTGCCCTCTGTCTCGCTGCCGGTGGGGACCTCGCTGCCGGCCGGGGTAACCCCGTCGGCCAGCGGAACCGCGAAGGCAAACGGCAAGAAGGCGGCGCAGAAGAACGCCAGCGCGGACCCCGGCCTGGTGGCGTCGGCGGCCACCGAGGTGCTCACCGCCGGCTCGGCGACGCTGGCCCACTTCGCTTACGCGGGCAACGTCACCCTGCCGGTCGGGGGCGGCGGATCCGTGTCGATGATGAAGTTCACCGCCGACTCCATCACGCTGGCCGGCAGCGTGACCGACACGGTCACGCAGGGCGGGACGACGACCGTCACGTCCAGCCCGACGCTTGCGTTCAGCGGCGGGGTCACCCTCTACGCGACCAAACTGACCGGTTCACTGCTCGGTGTCCCGCTGACGTTCACCCCGTCCACCGTCAGCGCGGTGCTGCTGACCGTCGCGAGCGTCCTCACCAGCAGCGCGACCATAACGATGACGAACGTGACCACGGACCAGCCGATCGTCATCGCGGGCGCCCTGCAGACCGGCCAGCTGTCCATCGGCTGACCCGGACTCGCGCTAGCGGCCGGTCGCGTCGAACGGGGCGAGCAAGGTACGCAGCAGGCTGGCCAGCGTCCCGCGCTCGTCGGCGTCCAGGCCCGCCAGCAGCGACTGCTCCCTGTTGAGCAGGTCGGTGAGGGCCGCGTCGACGGCGGCCTTGCCCTGCTCGGTCAGCGTCACGAGGACGCCCCGCCGGTCCCTCGGGTCTGGTTCGCGGCGCACCAGGCCGGCCGCGGCGAGGCGGTCGATCCTGTTGGTCATGGTGCCCGACGTGACGAGAGTGGCGCGCAGCAGCGCTCCGGGGGTGAGCTGGAATGGCGGCCCGGCTCGGCGCAGCGCGGACAGCACGTCGAACTCCCACGCCTCGAGGCCGTGGCCGGCGAACGCGCCGCGCCGCGCGATGTCCAGGTGCCTGGCCAGCCGCGAGACCCGGCTGAGCACCTGCATCGGCTCGACGTCCAGGTCCGGCCGCTGCGCCCGCCACGCGGCCACCAGCTCATCGACCTCGTCGCGCGGTTCGCCGTCCGCCGCGGACGCTGCCCGCTCCTCGTCTGCGAGTCGCCCCATTGGCACAGAGTATCTCTTGACGTCAAGATGCTTGATTTGGTGGGATACCGGGCATGTGGGACGCACAGCAGTACCTGCGGTTCGGCGGCGAGCGAGCCCGCCCGTTCTTCGACCTGATCGCGAGGATCGGCGCAGCCGAGCCCGGCTATGTCGCCGACCTCGGCTGTGGCCCGGGGAACCTCACCCAGGTGCTCGCGCGGCGCTGGCCAGGCGCCGCGGTCATCGGCGTCGACAACTCAGCGGAGATGATCGCCGCCACCGCCTCGGCGGTGGAAGACGGCCGCCCGCGCTTCGAGCTCGCCGACATCCGCGACTGGCGGCCGGCGCTGCCGCCGGACGTGCTCGTCTGCAACGCGGTGCTGCAGTGGGTGCCGGACCACAACGAACTGCTGCTGCACTGGGCC
>DATBBI010000166.1:0-4454 GCA_036271115.1 Trebonia sp. | reverse complement strand
CCGGAACTGGCCGAGAAGGTCGACGCGCTCGGCGCGTACTGCCGGTTTGACTCCTCGATCAACGAGCGGCTCCGTGAGCTGTCCCTGCTGATCGCCGCCCGCCACTTCGACGCGCAGTACTCCTGGAACGCGCACCACAAGAAGGCGGTCGAGGCAGGCGTCTCCGCTGAGTCCCTCAAGGAGCTCGCCGGCAACGACGTGCCGCACTTCGCGCACGCCGACGAGCAGCTGCTCTACACGCTCGCCACCCAGATCCTGCACGACCACTTCGTCGGCCAGGAGACGTTCGACGCCGCGCTCGCCGAATGGGGCGAGGCCGGCCTGGTCGACATCATCGGCTGCCTGGGCAACTTCTCCATGCTGGCGATGCTGCTCAACACGTTCCAGGTGGACCTGAAGCCCGGCGACCAGCCGCCGTTCCCCGACGTGCGCGACTTCGCGAAGGTCAGCGACCAGCAGGGCTGAGCCGCGAGCCGGCTCCGGCCCGGCGCGGCGCGGCCCGCGGGCGCGGGCGGCGATTCCGGCAGATCCTGGCCAGCATGAGCAGGCTGGCGGTCACCCCGAGCGCGCCAAGGACGGTCAGCCGCGGGTCTGACTCGTGCACGCCGTAGGCCAGCCAGCAGCCGAGCTCGCCGAGGATGAGCAGCCACGTCACCCGCGAGACGCCGGTAGGCCTGGCCGTCCGGTACGCGGTCCAGATGGACGGCGCGACCTGGACGGCGAACGCCGCGGTCAGCAGCGTGCCGAGCCCGGCCCGGCCGGAGAGCGTCCCTGCCGCGGCGAGCAGCGCCGCCCACCCGGTGATCAAGCAGGCGGAACGCACGTCTGCCAGCCCCCGGCGGCTCAGCATGAGCGCGAGCAGGCCGGCCAGCAGCGCCGCCGCGATCGCCGGCACCAGCGCGCTCCAGTACCTGGCGAGCGCGAAGTACGCGATCCAGGCAGCGTTGTTGAGGCTGGTGAGCATGGCCCACGGCCAGGAAAGGCCCGCGGCGTCCTCGGTGGCGCGCAGCCTGACGATCTGCGGCAGGAACTGCGGGATCGCGAGGGTGGTCGCGGCAATGGGAGCGTAGTCGAGCACGTCGGTCATGGCCGATCGCGAACCTCTCGGAGAGAGCACTCTATTTACTAGCAAAAATACGTTAGAATTAACGAACTTTTGTTGCGATGTTATTCAGTAATTGGCAATAGTGAGCAATAATATTGCTCATGGATGTGACTGACCGGAAGATACTTGCCGAGCTGCAGGCGGCGGGCCGCCTCACCGTCACCGAACTCGCCCAGCGGGTGTCGCTCAGCGTCGCGCCCTGCCACCGTCGGCTGCGCGAACTGGAACGCAGCGGGACGATCCGCGGCTACCGGGCCGTCATCGACCCGGCCGCCATCGGGCTCGGCTTCGAGGTGCTCGTCCACGTGACCATGGAGCGGGAAGACGCGGCGACCATCGCCAGCTTCGAGCGGAGCCTGGCCGAGGTTCCCGAGGTGCACCACGCGGAGCGTCTGTTCGGCGATCCTGACTACCTGATCCGGGTCGCGACCGCCGATCTGGCGGCGTACCAGGCCCTGCGCGACGAGAAGCTCGCCACGCTGCCCGGCGTGCAGCGGCTCACCTCGACGATCGTGATGAAGCGAGTCGTGGACAGCCGCCCCTTTCCAGTACCGGTGCCCTAGGAGACAGAAAGAGACAGAAAATTCTTCACTCCGGCTGTCGATATGCGGCGACCCGCGCCGTAGGTAGGGGGAACGATTAGCTACGGGAGGCAGCGATGAAGTACGCACTGCTCATTTACTCGCCGGCGACCGCCGAGGAGTACGCGGCCGCGGCGACCGCCGGACGGCAGGCAGCCCCTGGCAAGGGCCCGTGGACCGACTACACCCAGGCGGCCAAGGACGCGGGCGTGCTGCTCGGCGCCGAGCAGCTCACGCACACCGAGACCGCCACCAGCGTCCGGTTCGCCGGCGAGGACCGGCTGATCACCGACGGGCCGTTCATGGAGACCAAGGAACACCTGCTCGGCTTCTACTTGATCGACGTCCCCGACCTGGACGCCGCGCTCGACTGGGCGCGCAGGATGCCGGTCCATGACGGCCAGACGGTCGAGGTCCGGGCGGCCATGACGGGCATGGCGTGGCAGCGGGTCCTGGGGTAACCGGGCTCGAGCGCGCGTTCCGCGAGGAGTGGGGCGCCGTCGTCGCCACGCTCGCGCGGCGGTTCGGCGATCTGCAGGCGGCCGAGGACGCGGCCGCCGAGGCGTTCGCCGCCGCCGCAGCGACCTGGCCGGAGACCGGCGTCCCGCCCAACCCTGGCGGCTGGCTGACCGTGACCGCGTGGCGCAAGGCGATCGACGCGCACCGCGCCGCCGGCCGCGCCGCCGCCGTCGATCCGCAGCTGCTCAGCGATGTCACCGCGGCCGAGGAGGCCGAAATGCCCGACCTGCTTGGCGATGACCGGCTCGGGCTGATCTTCGCCTGCTGTCACCCCGCGCTCGCGCTCGAGGTGCGGATCGCGCTGACGCTCCGCTACGTCGCCGGGCTGACCACGAAGGAGATCGCCGCCGCGTTCCTCGTCCCTGAGCCGACGCTCGCGCAGCGCCTGGTCCGGGCCAAGCGGAAGATCCGCGAGTCAGGCATCCACTTCGAGGTCCCCGCCGCCGCGCGGCTGACCGAACGGCTCGCCGGTGTCCGCGCGGTCGTCTACCTCGTCTTCAACGAGGGGTTCGCCGCCACCGGCGCGGACGGGCTGATCCGCGGCGAGCTGTGCGAGGAGGCGATCTGGCTCGCCCGCCTGCTGCACACGCTGCTGCCCGCGGACGCGGAGACGGCCGGGCTGCTCGCGCTGCTGCTGCTGCACCATTCCAGGGCGGCGGCCAGGACCGACAGCGCGGGCAAGCCGGTCCCGCTGGCCGAACAGGACCGCTCCCGCTGGAACGCCGCCCTCATCGCCGAGGGGACGAGCGTGCTCGACGAGGCGCTGGCCCGGCGCTCCCCCGGCACCTATCAGCTGCAGGCCGCGATCGCCGCGCTGCACGCCGCCGCGCCATCGTTCGACGACACCGACTGGCCGCAGATCGCGCTGCTGTACGGCTCGCTGGCGCGGCTCGACCCGTCGCCGGTGGTGGCGGTCAACCGCTCGGTCGCCGTCGGCATGGCGGACGGCCCGCTTGCCGGGCTTGCGGTGCTCGAGCCCGTGCTGGCATCCGGCGCGCTCGAGGGTTATTCTCCGCTGCACGCGGCGCACGCCGCCCTCCTGGAAAAAGCCGGTTATCCGGAACGGGCCCGTGGTGCCTGGGCGAAGGCAGCACAAACCAGTGCCGTGCCGGCGCTGCGCGAGGAGCTGTTCCGCCGGCACGAAAATTCCTGATCCGCGGCTGTCGATCCGGGCCGGGTGTCCTCCGTAGGACTAGTGAGCCGGCCTGATCCAGGCGCCAACCGGGTGCCCAGGGCCGGCACCGGAGGCGGTACCAATGCAAGTCGCATCTCGCGAGCGGGCGGTGTCCCTGCCCCTGGTGCTCGCGCTCACCTCGATCTCGTTCTTTATGGTGTCGCTCGACGCGCTCGTCGTGGTCACCGCACTGCCGGCGATCCACCGCAGCGTCGGCGGCAGCATCGCCACGCTGGAGTGGGCGGTCAACGCCTACGCGCTGACGTTCGCGGCCGGCATCATCACCTGTGCCGCGCTGGGTGACCGGCTCGGACGGCGCCGGGTCTACGTAGCCGGCCTGAGCCTGTTCACGGTGGCATCCGCGCTCTGCGCGGTGGCGCCCGGCTCTGGATCGCTGATCGCCTTCCGCGCGCTGCAGGGCGTCGGGGCGGCGGCCGTCACGCCGCTGGCGCTGACGATCATCGCCGCCGCGTTCCCGGCGGAACGGCGCGGGGCGGTCGTCGGCATCTTCGGCGGGATCGCCGGGCTGGCGGTGGCCGGCGGCCCGCTGGTCGGCGGCGTCGTGGTGCAGGGCCTCGACTGGCACTGGATCTTCTGGATCAACGTGCCGATCGGAGTGGCGGCGGCCGTCGGCTCCGCCCTGTTCCTGCCGTCCGGCCGCGGCCCGGCGACCCGGCTCGACCTGCCGGCGGTCCCGCTCGTCGCGGGCGGCACGGCCCTGATCGCCTGGTCGCTGGTCCGGGTCGGCGACTCGGGCTGGGGCGACGGCTGGGGAATCGCCGCCCTGGTCGTCGGCGTCGTGCTGCTCGCCGGGTTCGTCCTGCGAGAGCGGTCGGCCTCAGAACCGATGCTGCCGCTGCGGCTCTTCCGTGTCCGCGCGTTCTCCGCGGCCAACCTCGCCGCGTTCTGCATGAGCGGGGCGATCTTCTCCGCTGCGTTCCTCACCGCTCAGTACTTCCAGCTCGGCCTGGGATATTCGCCGCTGGCGACCGGCCTGCGGCTGCTGCCGTGGACGGCGACGCCGATGGTGGTCGCTCCGCTGGCGGGCGCGCTGGCCGACCGGATCGGCACCCGG
>DATBBI010000165.1:0-4698 GCA_036271115.1 Trebonia sp. | reverse complement strand
GAAGAAGACCAGCGAGGCGTTCGAGAAGGTCTTCGGCATCAGGACGGTCGGAGACCTGCTGCGGCATTACCCGCGCCGGTACTACACCCGCGGTGAGCTGACGCCGCTCGCCGAGCTGCGTGAAGGGGATCACGTCACCGTGCTCGCCCGGGTGGAGAGCGCGGTCCTGGCCCCGTATTCGAGAAATCGTTTCCCGAACGGCGGCCGTAAGACCACGGACCGTGCCGAGGTGACCGTCACGGACGGCACGGCCAGCCTGACGCTGACCTTCTTCGGCGGGGCGCACCGCCACGTCGGGCAGCTCAAGCGCGGCAAGGTCGGGCTGTTCGCCGGTACGGTGTCCACGTTCCGCGGCCACCGCCAGCTCGTGCACCCGGAGTACGAGCTGCTGCCAGCCGACGTGGTTGACGCAGAGAGCACCGCGGAGGCGGCCGCCGAGTACGCGGCGGAGCTGATCCCGGTCTACCCGGCGAGCGCCAAACTGAGCTCCTGGCACATCTCCAGGGCGGTCAAGGTCGTCCTGCACACCCTGGACATTGGCGAGGACCCGCTGCCGGAAGAGGTGCGGCAGCAGCATGACCTGTGGCCGCAGGAGATGGCGATCCGCGCCATCCACGCCCCGCAGGACCGGTCGGACCTGCAGCGCGCGCGCAAGCGCCTGAAATGGGACGAGGCCTTCGTCATGCAGGCCGCGCTGGCCCAGCGACGGATGGCCGCCGCCGCGATGCCCGCGATGCCGCGGCCGCCGGAGCCGGACGGGATCGCGGCGGAGTTCGACCGGCGCCTGCCGTTCACGCTGACCGAGGGGCAGCGGTTCGTCGGCGAGGTCATCGCCCGCGACCTGTCGTGCGCGTACCCGATGAACCGGCTGCTGCAGGGCGAGGTCGGCTCGGGGAAGACCGTTGTCGCCGTGCGGGCCATGCTCCAGGTGGTGGACGCCGGCGGGCAGGCCGCGCTGCTCGCCCCGACCGAGGTGCTCGCCCAGCAGCACTACCGGTCGATCACCGCGCTGCTCGGGCCGCTCGCCGCCAGCGGGCAGCTCGGCGGCGCGGAGCAGGCCACCCGGGTGGCGCTGCTGACCGGCTCGACCGGCGTCAGGGCGCGGCGCTCCGCACTGTCGGACGCCTTCACCGGTGACGCCGGCATCCTCATTGGCACGCACGCCCTGCTCGAGGACCGGGTGCAGTTCGCCGACCTCGGCCTGGTGGTCATCGACGAACAGCACAGGTTCGGCGTGGAGCAGCGCGACGCGCTGCGGGACAAGGCCGCCGGCTCCCGCCCGCACGTGCTTGTGATGACCGCGACGCCGATCCCGCGGACGGTGGCGATGACCGTGTTCGGCGACCTTGAGGTCTCCACCCTCGCCGAGCTGCCAGCCGGCCGTTCCCCGATCGCCACCCACGTCGTGCCGGCCGCCGAGCGGCCGCGGTACCTGGAGCGGGCCTGGCAGCGGGTCCGCGAGGAGATCGCGGCGGGCCGGCAGGCGTACGTCGTGTGCCCGCGCATCGGCGACGAGGCGCCGGGCGAGGCAGGCGGGGACGACGGCGATGGCGCGCCCGACGACGCGGACGAGGACTTCGCCGCCCGCCGGCCGCCGCTGGCGGTCCTCGATGTCGCCCCGGCGCTGGAGGGCGGGCCGCTGGCCGGGCTGCGGTTCGGCATCCTGCACGGGCGGCTGAACCCGGACGAGAAAGACCGGGTGATGACCGCGTTCGCGGCAGGGGAGATCGACGTGCTGGTCGCCACCACGGTGATCGAGGTCGGCGTCGACGTGCCCAACGCGACGGCCATGGTCGTGATGGACGCCGAGCGCTTCGGCGTGTCCCAGCTGCACCAGCTGCGCGGCCGGGTTGGCCGGGGCGTGGCGGCCGGGCTCTGCCTGCTGGTCACCGACGCGCCGGAGGCCAGCCCCTCGAGGGAGCGGCTGGACGCCGTGGCGGCGACGTCCGACGGGTTCCGGCTGTCCAGGCTCGACCTGGAGCAGCGCAGGGAGGGCGACGTGCTCGGCGCCGCGCAGGCGGGCCGGCGCAGCAGCCTGAAGATGCTGCGGCTGCTGGCCGACGAGGAGCTGATCGCGTTCGCCAGGCAGGAGGCGTCGGCGGTCGTCGAGGCCGACCCGCAGCTGGCGGGTCATCCCGCGCTCAGGGAGGCGATCGACGACTTGCTCGGCCCGCAGCGCGTCGAGTTCCTCGACAAGGCCTGACCTGGGACAGACTGGAAGCATGACACGGGTCATCGGCGGCACGGCCGGCGGGCGCAGGCTAGCCGTCCCGCGCGGCACGTCGACCAGGCCCACCAGCGACAGGGCCAGGGAGGGGCTGTTCTCCTCGGTCCAGTCCGAACTCGGCTCCCTGACCGGGAAGCGGGTGCTCGACCTGTACGCCGGTTCCGGCGCGGTGGGCCTCGAGGCGCTGTCCCGGGGGGCCGGGCACGTGCTGCTCGTTGAGTCCGACGCAAGGACGGCCGCGGTGATCAAGGCGAACGTGGCGGCGATCGGCATTGACGGCGCGACGGTGGTCACCGACCGCGCCGAACGCCTGCTCGGCCGGCCGCCGGGGCCGGCCGACCGCTACGACCTGGTCTTCGCCGACCCGCCGTACGCCGTGACCGCGGACACGGTGACGTGGGTGCTGACACTGCTCGTCGGCGGCTGGCTGGCCGACGGCGCGCTGGTGGTGGTGGAACGCGCCACCCGGTCAGGAGCGCTGGAGTGGCCCCCCGGCTACCAGCCAGGAAAGTCCCGAAGATACGGTGAGGCCACCTTTTGGTATGGCTGGCACGGCGATGGCGCTTGAGGAGTGAGGACCGAGTGCAGCGAGTGGTATGTCCTGGTTCGTTCGATCCGGTCACGAACGGTCACCTGGACATCGTCAGCAGAGCCGCGGGCCTGTACGACGAGGTCATCGTCGCCGTGCTCATCAACGTCACCAAGCACAGCCTCTTCAGCGTAGACGAGCGGGTCGACATGCTGACCGAGGTCACCAAGGGATACGGCAACGTGCGGATCGAGCGCTTCCACGGTCTGCTGGTCGACTTCTGCGCGGCGAACGGCATCACGGCGGTGGTCAAGGGGCTCCGCGCGGTCAGCGACTTCGAGTACGAGATGCAGATGGCGCAGATGAACTACCGGCTGGCGAAGGTCGAGACGCTGTTCATGACCACCAACCCGCTGTTCTCGTTCCTGAGCTCCAGCCTGGTCAAGGAGATCGCCAAGT
This sequence comes from Trebonia sp., assembly GCA_036271115.1. Taxonomy (GTDB): domain Bacteria; phylum Actinomycetota; class Actinomycetes; order Streptosporangiales; family Streptosporangiaceae; genus Trebonia. The sequence continues at coordinate 1,483 of DATBBI010000165.1, read as the reverse complement.
ACGGCGGCGACGTCAGCGGCCTGGTCCCGGAGATCGTGCTGGACCGGCTGCAGGCCAGGCTCGCCGAGGAGTAGCGGGTGGCCGGCCCGCCGCCGTGCCGCCGAGTTGGGAATAGAGCGGGCCGCCGGTAGGCTAAACGGTCGGTTCACCCATTGCCTACACGGTAAACTGCGATGTCCAATACAAAAGGAAAATCCGTCGCGCGCGGAGTGCCCGGTGCGCACGGCCAGGGCTCAGACTCGGGAACGCGAGTCCCAGCCGGCCATGGCCGTGGCAGCGGTGACTTCGTGTTCGACATGCGGCCGCTCGGCCGGCAGCCTGGTTCTGTCCGGGACGAGACACGGACGGCGCACGCGCCTAATGGTCTCGGATCGGGCCTGGCCTCGGTGCCTGCCGATGCGGAAGTTGCTCTTGACCTGCGGTGCGAGGCGGTAACCGAGGGGGTGCTTGTCACCGGCTCGGCGGTCGTCCCGCTGACAGGCGAGTGCGCGCGGTGCCTGGACCCGCTGACCGCCAGCACGGAGGTCAGCTTCCAGGAGCTGTACCGCTACCTGCCGGACCCGGATGAAGACGAGGCCGACGAGGAGCGCTTCCTCGACGGAGACTGGCTTGACCTGGAACCGGCGTTCCGGGACGCAGTGGTGCTCGCGTTGCCGCTTTCGCCGCTGTGCCGGGAAGACTGCCCGGGGCTGTGCGCCGAATGCGGCGCGCGGCTCGCCGACGCGGGCCCGCAGCACGGGCACGCGGCGGACGTGGACCCCCGCTGGGGTCCGCTCCGCCAGCTTGACATTACTGACCGAGTAGAAGACTGACAGGAGAGCAGAAGTGGCTGTTCCCAAGCGGCGGATGTCGCGAAGCAACACGCGTTCGCGGCGCTCGCAGTGGAAGACGTCCGCGCCGACACTGGTGGCCTGCCCGCAATGCCACAGCCCGAAGCTGCCGCACGCCGCCTGCCCGACCTGCGGCACTTACCGGCGGCGGCAGGTTATCGAGCCGGCCTGAGCCTGCATGGGGGAATGCAGGTGAGCGGCAGACGTAACGACGGGGACGGTACGGAGGCAAGAGCTCCTGCCGAGCTGACATCGGTGATCGGCGTGCCGATAACACCAGACACGCTGGAGCGTGCGCTCACTCACCGTTCGTACGCTTACGAGAACGGCGGCCTGCCGACCAATGAGCGGCTCGAGTTCCTCGGCGACTCGGTGCTCGGGCTCGTGGTGACGGACACGCTATTCAGAGGGCATCCCACCATGCCGGAAGGGCACCTGGCGAAGCTGCGCGCCGCGGTGGTGCAGATGGGCGCGCTCGCTGAGGTGGCGCGGGAACTCCATCTCGGCGGGTACATCAGGCTGGGCCGCGGCGAAGAGGGCACCGGCGGCAGGGACAAGCCGTCCATCCTCGCCGACACGCTCGAAGCGGTGATCGGCGCGACGTACATCGACTGCGGTCTTGACGCGGCGAGCGCGCTGGTGCACCGGCTCTT
>DATBBI010000164.1:0-2180 GCA_036271115.1 Trebonia sp. | reverse complement strand
CGACCGCCGTGAACAAGGCGTACTGCCAGAAGTCGTCGGTCTGCCACCAGGCAGCGGGGACGGCCGACGGCGGGTTGGTTAGGCGGAGGCGGGCGACGGAGGACGAGCGGACGCAGCGGGCGCGGGACGAGGGGACGGGGGCGGAAGGCGGCGAAGGCGTTGGTCACTACCAGCGAGCGGGACACGAACTCGTACAAGGTGGCGGGGCGGCCGCCGGCGGCGGTGGGCGGCGCGGTTCCGGCGGTCGGCTGGATCACCCTGCGGCGGGTGAGGATCCGTTGCAGGTTCGTCGCCGAGACCGGGTGGCCGAGCGAGGCCACGTAAATGTCGCGTAGCTGCGCGATCGTGAACGCGGCCGGGGCCAGCGCCAACCCGATGTTCGTGTAGGACAGCTTGGCCTGCAGCCGCTCGCGGGCCGAACCGATGATCGACCCGTGGTCAAACGCCGTCTCCGGCAGCGCGCCGACCGGATGCCAGGCCGTGTCCGCGGGAATCCGCGGCGAGACATCGGTGGCGACCAGCGCCAGATAGGCGGTGGCCAGCACGCGCTCGCGCGGGTCGCGGTCCAGGTCACTGCGGGTTTCAGCTGCTCCATCTGTGCGATCGACGTGATGTCGACCTTGGCCGCCAGGTGCCGGCTGGCCGACGTGCCCAGCCGCTCCGTCGCGCCCAGCGGCCCTCGCGGCAGCGACCACTGCCCGTCGAATGGCGCCTTGGCGCGCTGCCAGAGCAGGCAGTCCAGCCGCTGGTCCCGGACGCGCAGCACCACCGTCAGCACCTCATGAGCGAAAAGTTGCCCCTCCACGGATGCATGGTACCGTGGGCGTCAGGAGGTTTTAGACTATGAGTCGCAAACTAGGGTTTGCGTCAGAGGTGCGGCGGCTCGCCACCGAGCGCGACGCCGTGATCCTGGCGCACAACTACCAGTCCCCCGAGATCCAGGACGTCGCCGACCACGTCGGCGACTCGCTGGCGCTGGCCCGGCTTGCCGCCGCCAGTTCGGCTCGCACGATCGTGCTGGCGGGGGTCTGGTTCATGGCTGAGACAGCAAAGATCCTTTGTCCCGAACGCACGGTGCTAATCCCTTCCCGTGACGCCGGCTGCTCTCTAGCGGATTCGATCACCACGGCTCAGCTCCGCGAGTGGAAGGCTCAGCACCCCGGCGCGGTCGTGGTCGCGTATGTCAACACCAGTGCGGAGGTCAAAGCCGAGTCGGACGTGTGCTGCACATCAGCGAACGCGGTGGAGATCGTCTCGGCGATACCAGCCGAACGCGAGGTGCTCTTCCTCCCCGACCAGTTCCTCGGCGCGCACGTCCGCCGTGAGACCGGGCGCGACAACGTTCACGTCTGGATGGGCGAATGCCATGTGCACGCCGGGATCAGCCCGCAGGAGCTGCGCCGTAAGGCGGCCGCCCGGCCCGGCGCCCCGCTGTTCATCCATCCCGAATGCGGCTGCGCCACCCCCGCGCTGTGGCAGGCCGGCGTCGGCGAGCTGCCCGGGGCCCGGATCTTGTCGACTGGCGGGATGCTGACCGCCGCCCGCTCCGTGTCGTCAGGCTCGGTCCTGGTGGCCACCGAGACCGGCATGCTGCACCAGCTGCGGAAGGCCAACGCGGCGGTGAGCTGGGAGCCGGTGAACGAGCACGCGGTCTGCCGGTACATGAAGATGACCACGCCGGAGACGCTGCTGCGCTGCCTGCGCGACGGGACCGACGAAGTGTTCGTGGAGCCGGACGTCGCGAACCGGGCGCGGCGGGCTGTCGAAGCGATGCTCACGGTGGGCGCGTGATGCTCCGCGCCCTCTCCCATACGGAGCCCTGCTGGTCACGCGACGCAGATGTAGTCGTGGTAGGGTCTGGCGCCGCCGGAATGGCCGCCGCGCTGGTTGCTGCGGCACCGACGACGGCGGCGCACGGCCGGCGGGTGCTGCTTCTATCTAAGAACGAGCTCGGCGGCGGGTCCACCCCGTTCGCCCAGGGCGGCATGGCGGCGGTGCTCGACCCGGATGATTCGGTCGCGCTGCACGCCGAGGACACACTGACGGCGGGCGCCGGGCTGTGCGATGCGGCGGCCGTGTCCGCGCTGGTGTCCGAGGCACCGGAGGTGATCTCGTGGCTGTCGTCGCTGGGCGCGCGGCTCGGGAACGGGCACTTGGAGGGCGGGCACAGCCGCCGCCGG
>DATBBI010000163.1:0-3428 GCA_036271115.1 Trebonia sp. | reverse complement strand
TCGCCAGCGCCCACGACTTGGAGATGTCCGCGGCGGCGAGCGCGGCGGCGAGGACGGGGTGGTCGCGCAGCAGCCGCATCTGCCGCACCTCGGCCTTCGCGTCCGGCCGCGTCATGTTCGCCATCGCATCCAGCCACGACGCCGACGTGCCGTACCCGTCGGAGTCATGGGCGTCGGCGGCGTCGAACCGGGCCAGTACAGCGGCGTGCGCGGCGGTGAACTTCGCCTGCACCTCAGCCAGCGACCGCAAAACGGTTCCGCACGCGGCAGGGTCCAAGTCCGTGGCCTCCGGGCCGTTCAGGTAGTCCAGGCCGGCGTTCATCATCCGCAACGCGTCGGCGACGCTCATCTGGCCACCTCCTCCCGGTTATGCCGTGACTGACCGCCTGTCTCTCAATCGTGCGCACCACTCTTGTGGCTGCCTTCAGGATAGCACAGGTGTTCTAGATAGCACAACAGATAGCATCAAGATCTTCTACGGGTTTCGCACGCCGGTGGCAGGCATGGCCAGCGCGCCTAGGTGCTCTGCCAGCCACGGCCCGGTCGGGCTGCCCGGGGTCCGCGCGACGTCCGCTGGCGTCCCCGCCGCCAGGATGTGCCCGCCGTCCGGGCCGCCGCCCGGCCCCATGTCGATCAGGTGATCGGCCGCGGCGAGCAGGTCCAGGTCGTGGTCGATGACGATGATCGTGGCTCCGGCGTCGAGCAGCCGGTCGAACACGCCGACCAGGGTCGCAACGTCGAGCGGGTGCAGGCCGGTGGACGGCTCGTCGAACACGTACAGCGCGCCGCGCTGGCTGCTGCGGAGCCGGGAAGCGATCCGCAGCCGCTGCGACTCGCCGCCGGACAGGGACGGCGTGGGCTCGCCCAGCCGCAGGTAACCCAGCCCGACCTCGCTGACGGGCCGCAGCGCCGCGGAGACCGGGACCTGGCCGGCGAACCGCTCCAGGGCTTCGTCCACGCTCAGGCCGAGCACGTCCGCGATGGTCAGGCCGTCGACCCGGACGGCCAGGGTGGCGTCGTTGAAGCGGGCGCCATGGCAGGCCGGGCACTCTTCGGTGATGTCAGGCAGGTACTGGACGTCGAGGTCAACGTGGCCGAGCCCGCGGCAGACCGGGCACTGCCCCTCCCGGGTGTTGAACGAGAAATGCCCTGGCTTCCAGCGCCTGCGCCGGGCGTACGCGGACTCGGCGAACAGGCGGCGGATCTCGTCGAACGCCCCGGAGTAGGTCGCGGGTGTCGACCGCGCGTTCTGGCCGATCGGCGAGGCGTCAACCTGCACGACCTGGCGGATACCGCCGAGGTCGAGGCGGCGGACGTGCCCGGGTAGCGGGGACCCGGCCAGCAGCGCCCGGGCGGCCGGGATGAGGCTATCTAGGACCAGGGCGGTCTTCCCCGCGCCTGACGGCCCGGCCAGCGCGGTCAGCCGCTGCAGCGGGAAGGCAGCGGTGACCTCGTGCAGGTTGTACAGGTCCGTGATTTCCAGGGTGATCTGCCCGCCGGAATCGGGGCGAGCCGGACGGGTCCGGGTCACGGCCACCGCGCCGGCCAGGAACGGGCCCATGATCGAGACCGGGTCGCCCGCCAGCTCGCCGGGCGGTCCCTGGGCGATCACCGTGCCGCCCTTGGCGCCGGCCGCCGGGCCGAGCTCAATGATCCAGTCGGCGCTTCTGATGACCTCCCGCTCGTGCTCCACCACCACCACGGAGTTGCCGTTCCCCGCCAGGGCCATGATCGTCGTGAGCAGTCCCTGGACGTTGCTGGGGTGCAGCCCGACCGACGGTTCGTCCAGCACGTACAGCATGCCCGTGGTGCTGGCGCGCACCGTGGAGGTGAGCTCGATCCGCTGCCGTTCCCCCGTCGACAGCGAGGCGCCGGCCCGGTCGAGGGTCAGGTAGGCCAGTCCGACGTCGAGCAGCGGCGTGAGCCTGCCGTTCAGCTCGGTCAGCAGGCCGGCTGTCACCCGGGACAGCTCGGCGGGCAGGCCCGCGGCCAGGCCGGCCGCGAACCCCTGCAGCTCGCCCAGGCTGAGCGCGCTGATCTCGGCGAGGTTGCGGCCGCCGAGCTGGGAGGTCAGTGCCTCCGGCCGCAGCCGCGTGCCGTGGCACACCGAGCACACCCGGGTGACGAGGAAACGCTGCACGAGGCGACGGGTGCGCTCGTTGTCGCTGCGCAGCGACCGTTCCACCGCCGCGACCGCGTTGTCGTAGTTGACCGACAGCGTGACGCTCCGCCCGTCCCGGCCCGAGCGCAGCGTCACCTGCCGCTTGACCGGCTCGCCGTGCAGCACGATGTCGCGCTCGTAGTCGGTCAGCGACCGGTACGGCACGTCCAGCCTGACCCCGAGCTCGCCCGCCGCGTACATGGACAGCCGCCGCCCGCCGGAGTTCCACGGCAGCACTGCGCCATCGGCGATCGTCTTGTCCTGATCGGGAACCAGGGTGGCGACGTCGACCTCAGACCGCACGCCCAGGCCCTGACAGGCCGGGCACGCGCCGTAGGAGTTGAAGGCGAAGGACTCGGCGCTGGGATGCGTGAAACGCGCGCCGCACACCGGGCAGGTGATCTCCTCGCCGAACGCAGCGATCGACGGCTCGACGAGGTGGCCGTTCGGGCACAGGTGCGAGCCCAGCCGCGACATCATCAGGCGCAGCACGTTGAGCACTTCGGACATGGTGCCGACCGTGCTGCGCGGCCCCGGTATCGGCGGGCGCTGCCGCAGGGCCAGCGCGGGCGGCAGGTGCTCGATCCTGTCGACGTCCGGCCGCTGGGCCTGAGTCAGCCGCCGGCGGCTGTACGTGCTCAGCCCCTCGAGGAACCGGTGCAGGCCCTCGGCGTACAGGGTGCCCATGGCCAGCGATGTCTTGCCCGATCCGGACACCCCGACCACCGCGACCGTCCGCCACAGCGGTACGTCGACGTCGATGTCCCGCAGGTTGTTGTGCCGGGCACCCCGCACGCCGATCACGGCGGGCAGGGTTCCCGGCACCGGAATGTCAGCAGCCTCCATAAAAGCAGGCTATTAGTCAGGGGTGAACAGGGCCGCTGGGCCCGCGGTCGAGGCGCAGCGACTGCATGATCTGGAACGCGGTGCTGTAGGTGAACTCCGCGATGTCGGCGGCGGCCAGCACGCCGGTGTACTTGGCGATGACGGGCGCGGCCGTGCGCTCGGTGACGGCGTCGAGATGGCCTTTGACCCCGGCCCAGAAGTTTTCTCCGCCCGCTACGTAGTAGGGCACCGGGTTGACCGACGCCAGCGCCTCCCGCGCGCTTGCCTCGATGTCGGCGATGTACTGCTGATGCACCAAGACGTCGTCGCGGGTGGCGAGCCGGCCGAGGTGCCCGCAGATGAAGTGCGTCCACGGGAAGGACAGCACGATATCCGGGGCCGCCATGTAGCCGGGGACGTCCTCGCTGAGGTTGACGTTGTA
>DATBBI010000162.1:0-11635 GCA_036271115.1 Trebonia sp. | reverse complement strand
TCGCGATGAACTCGACGCCCTTGAGTCCCTCTTCGATCATGCGATTGACGGCGTTAACGCCGCCCCCGCCGATTCCGACGACCTTGATGACCGCCAGATAGTTCTGCGGAGCTGCCACGAGGAGGGTACCTTTCCGCTCGTTTTTCCTGCCCGGACCGATGCCATTCCGGCCGGGGCCGTGCTGGCCCTGCTACCTGGGCGTTACCTGGGCTGACCGAGCCGGGGCCGACGGCTAGCCGGTGGAATTGGCCGCCAATGGCGGCGGCCTCTTGCCACGCGGTAATTGGCTAAACCGCGATCCCTGACGGCCGTCAGGTTTCACCTTCAGGTTGAGATTTAGAGTTTTGCCTGCCTAACGATTGATAGGGACAGTAGGGTGGGAAGGCGGCAGGGTCAACTAACCACGCAGAAGCGCCCCGCGTGTTGTTTCGCTGGTCACTTCGTTGGTCACTTCGTCACGACGGTGCCCGGCGCGCTCACGTCGATGTAGTGCGCGGCGCCGCGCAGGAGCACGGCGAGCTCCCGGTTTTTCTGCGCGGCGTAGTCCGTGCCGCCCCACAGGACCGTCTTGCCGTCCCGCAGCCCGAGCAGCACCTGGTTCGCCGCACCAGGCGCGCCCACCTCCGCGACCTGCTTCGACAGCGCGGGCGACAACTCGGCGAGCACAGTGGCGGCCGTGGCCAGCCCGGGGTTGCCGCGCAGCGCGCCCCCGCCCGCCGAGGTCTGGTACAGCGGCAGCCTGGCGGGGTTCGTCCGCGACCACACGACGAGCACCCCGCCGGGGTCCACCAGGTCGTACCCGCCGCCGGCCATCCGCACCGCGACGACGGGAACGCGTTCCCGCACGGTGATCGACAGGTGGTCCGGCCAGTCCTTCGACACGGTGACGGACGCGACCTGCCTGATCCCCTCCACCCGCCGCGCCACCAGCCCGGTGTCGACGTTGACAAGCGACGTGCCAAGCGGGACGTCGGCCGCCGCGATCACCTGCGCGGACGTGACCAGGTGCTCCCCGGTCACCGTGACGGACCGCACGACAAGCAGCCGGGAGCCGAACAGTGCCCAGACCACCCCGGCGACGATGCCCACACCTGCCAGCACGAAGAACGCGGCACGCCACCGCGTGCGGGCGCGCGGCGGCGCGGCGGCCGGGGGGGCGGCGGCGTCGGTCGTGGCCGGCGTGGCTTCTGTCACGGCATCACGTCCGGTCAGCCCCTGCCCCGGCCTCGGCGCCGATCTCGGCGAGGATGACCGGGCCGAGCCTGGTGACGTCGCCGGCGCCCATGGTCAGCACCACGTCACCGGGCGCGGCGAGCGACGCGACGACCTTCGGCGCGTCGCCGGCGGCCGCCACGTACAGCGCGGTCCCGCCGGGCACCGCGTCGGCGATGAGCTCGCCAGTCACCTCGGGGTCCGGGTCTTCTCTCGCCGCGTAGACGTCGAGCACCACCGCCTTGTCCGCCAGCGCGAGCGCCGCGCCGAACTCGGCCGCGAAGATCCGCGTCCTGCTGTACAGGTGCGGCTGGAAGACGGCGATGACGCGCCCGGCGCCGGCGATCGCGCGCGCCGCGCGCAGGTCCGCCGTGAGCTCGGTCGGGTGATGCGCGTAGGTGTCCAGCACCCGGACGCCGCCCGCCTCTCCCTTCGGCTCCATCCGCCGCGCGGCGCCGCGATAGCTGGCGAGCGCCGCGGCGGCCCGCTCCGGCGGCACGCCGAGCTCCACGGCGGCGGCGAACGCGGCGGCGGCGTTGAGCGCGTTGTGCAGCCCTGGCACGTGCAGCGTGATGCTGAGATCGATCATCCCGAACGGTCCCGGCCGGCTCTGGACGCGGAACACCGTCTCCATTCCGGTGGCGGACGCCCCGGTCACCCGGTAGTCCGCGTCTGCGGACTCGCCGTAGGTGCGCACCGTGAGGCCGCGGCCCGCCGCCGCGGCGGCCAGGTCTCGCGCCCCCGGGTCGTCGGCGCAGGTGACGAGCAGCCCGCCGGGCGAGATCCGCGCCACGAACGCCCCGAACGACGCGCGGTACGCCGCCGCCGTCCCGTAGTTGTCCAGGTGGTCGGCCTCGACGTTGGTAACGACCGCGGCGTCGGGGGCCAGCATGAGGAACGAGCCGTCGCTCTCGTCGGCCTCGGCCACGAAGTCGGGGCCCGCGCCGTCGGCCGCGCCGGTCCCGGTGGCGGCGAGGACGCCGCCGATCACGTAGCCGGGGTCCGCCCCGGTCTCGCGGAGCACCGTGGTGATCATGGACGTGGTGGTGGTCTTGCCGTGCGTCCCGCTGACCGCGATGACCCGGCGGCCGAACATCAGCGCGGCGAGCGCCCCGGCCCGGTGCAGCACCCTGATGTCGCGCCGCCTGGCCTCCGCCAGTTCCGGGTTGTCCTGCCGGATGGCGCTGGACACCACCAGGGTGTCGGCGTCGCCCAGGTGGGCGGCGCTATGCCCGACGTGCACCCGGGCGCCGAGCGCCTCGAGCTCGGTGAGCGTCGCGGACGCCGCCGAGTCGCTGCCGGACACGGGGACCCCGCGGGCCAGCATGATCTTGGCGATGCCCGACATGCCCGCGCCGCCGATGCCCGCGAAGTGCACCCGGCCGAGCTGGTCGAGCGGCACCGGTTCGGTCGGGGTCACCAGGGGCATCAGCAATCTCCTCGCTCACGTGAACTGTTGCCGGTCGCGGCTCACCGGTCCTGCCGGTGCCGGCCCGGCGCCGGGTAGTGCGGGTCTGCCGCCTCGGCGGCCGGGACGGCCTGGGCGTGCTGGACGTCATGGGTCGCCGCCGCCCCGGTGGCAACGTCGATGACGGCCTTGGCCAGCCAGCGGTCCGCGTCCCTGCGGCCGAGCGCGGCCGCCGCCTCTGACATGGCCGCTACCTGGTCGATGTTGGTCAGCACCGGCAGCAGCGCGCCCTTGATCCAGTCGGCGGTGAGCTCATCGTCCTCGATGAGCAGGCCGCCGCCGCGCTGCACGATCGGCAGCGCGTTGAGCCGCTGCTCGCCGTTGCCGATGGGCAGCGGGACGTACGCGGCCGGCATGCCGACGGCGGTGAGCTCCGCGCAGGTCATCGCGCCGGCGCGGCACAAGGCGAAGTCCGCGGCGGCGTACGCCAGGTCCATCCGGTCCACGTACGGCACCGCCACGTACGGCACGGTCCCGCCCGCCGACTGGGCGTCCGAGGCGTTCCGCGGGCCGGTGACGTGCAGCACCTGCACGCCCGCGGCGCGGATGGCGTCGAGCGCCCCCGCCAGCGCGCTGTTGAGTGACCTGGCGCCCTGCGAGCCGCCGAAGACCAGCAGCACCGGCAGGTCCGGCCGCAGCCCGAAGTGCGCGCGGGCCTTGTCGCCGACCGCGAACCTGTCGAGCTCAGCGATCTGCCGCCTGATCGGCTGCCCCAGATACTGGGCGTTGCGCATCTTGGTGTCCGGGTGGCCGGTGAAGACGTGCGTGGTGAAGTGCGCGCCGAGCCGGTTGGCGATGCCCGGTGAGGGATTGGCCTCGTGCACGACGATCGGCACCTTGTGCCGCCTGGCCGCCAGGTAGGCCGGGGTCGCCACATAGCCGCCGAACCCGACGAGGACGTCCGCGCCGGTCCGCTCCAGCACGACTCCGGCCTTGTGCACGGCGCCGGCGAGCCTGCCGGGGACGGTGAGCAGCTGCGGCGTCACCGAGCGCGGGAGCGGCACCGCCGGGATGAGCGCCAGCTCGTAGCCGCGCATCGGGACCAGCCGGGTCTCCAGGCCGCGTTCGGTGCCGAGGCACGTCACCTCGATGGTCCGGTCCGCCTGCCGAAGCGCGTCGGCGAGCGCGAGCGCCGGCTCGATGTGGCCGGCCGACCCTCCGCCAGCTAGGACGACCCTCATTACGATGCTCCTCGCTCGTCGGCTGCCATCGTGGCGCCGCGGGTGCCTGTCACCCGCTATCGCGGCGCTTCCCCCGGCCAAGCCAGCTTAGAACGCGGGACGCCGCGCCGGGGCCGCGTGCGGCCAGCGCCTCGCTGGCGCCGGGCGACCGCCGTGCAAACGACATGAGCATACCGAGCGCGACCATCGTCACGAGCACGGATGACAAGCCCTGGGACACCAGCGGGAGCGGCACGCCGGTGATCGGGATCACGCCGACCACCGCGCCGATGTTCACCACCGCCTGGATGACGATCCAGGAGGTGATCGCGGCCGAGCAGAGCCTGCTGAACGAGTCGGGGGCGCGGCGCGCGACCCGCAGCCCGGCGAACGCCAGCCCGCCGTACATCGCGGTGACGCAGAGCGTGCCGATCAGGCCGAGTTCCTCCCCGATGATCGCGAAGATGAAGTCGCTGGTCGACTCGGGCAGCCAGCCCCACTTGATCTTGCTCGCGCCGAGCCCCACGCCGAACAGGCCGCCGTCCCCGAGCGCGACCCGGCCCTGGATGGCCTGCTGGTTCGCCCCCACCGGGTTCGTGTTCGATGTGTCGAACAGGCCCGTGATGCGCTTGACCCGCCAGCTCTGCGTCACCACGAGCAGCAGCAGCACCATCCCCATCAAGATGAGCAGGGCGCTGAACACCCGTCCCGGGGCGCCCGCGAACCAGAGCAGCGCCAGGAAGACGACCAGCAGCACGAACGTGGTGCCAACGTCGTCGCCGGCCATCACCAGCAGGGCGAGCAGGCCGGTGCCCGGCATGAGCGGTACGAGCATGTGCCGCCAGTCGGCCAGCATGCTCATCTTCTCCTTGCGCGCCAGCAGGTCCGCGCCCCAGACGGCGAGCGCGAGCTTGGCCAGCTCCGACGGCTGGAACTGCAGCGGCCCCAGGGCGATCCACCGGGAGGCGCCGTTCTTTGTCACGCCGACGCCGTGGATCAGGATCAGGCAGAGCCCGATGATCGCCACCGCGAGCAGCGGGTAAGCCGCCGCACGGAACAGCCGCGGCGACGAGCGCGCCGCGACCCACATGAGCGGCAGGCCGATGCAGACGCCGGCCAGCTGCTTCTCGAAGTCCGAGTACGGCGACAGGCCGAAGGACAGGTCGGTCACCGACGCGGTCGACAGCACCATCACCAGGCCGAGCGCGAGCAGCAGCGTGGTGATGCCGACGATCAGGTAGTACGGCGTGAGCGGCCGGTCGAGCAGCGCGCGCCAGGCGTGCAGCTGCTCGCCGAACCCGGGCAGCCGCGGCACGGGCCGGCCGGCGGCCGCCTCGAGCGATTCGGCGTCCTCACCCGTCTCATCCGTGTCATCCACCGCGCGGACGTACATGCCTTCTAGTGTCCGTGCCGCCCGCTCCCATACCGGGAACATCCGCCGCGTGTCGCGCAACTACCCCGGGAATGCCGTCCGCGGACCCCGTGGAACGCGGTCGATGGTCCATCCACCCCCTAAGAGTGGGGTCGATGGACCATCGACCACCTTCGTTGGCGGCTGGGGACCCGGCGGCTGGGGGCCCGGCGGCTGGGGGCCCGGCGGCGGGGGACGCGGTGGAGGGGTCAGGGACAATGGGGTCATGGACTTTAGCGCTGAGGCGCGGCTCGCGCACGCGGGGACCGAACGGACGGCGGGCGCGCCGCTCGCACCGCCGCTGCTCGCGACCAGCACGTACGTGTCGCAGGGCGAGCCGGACCCGGAGCGGGGCTACGGGCGCATGGCCAACCCGGGGTGGACGGCCGTCGAGGAGGCGCTCGCGGCGATCGAGGGGCCCGGCGCGGTCGCGGTGAGCTTCGCCTCCGGGCAGGCCGCGTCGATGGCGCTGATGCTGAGCCTGGCGGCCGGCCGGAGCAGGATCGTGTTCCCGCCCGACGGCTACTACAACACCCGGGCGCTCGCGGACAGGCTGCGGCCGCACGGCGCAGAAGCGGTCACGGCCGACCAGCTCGACCTCGCCGCCGTCGGTCAGGTGCTCCGCGCCGGCCCGTCGGTGCTGTGGGCGGAGACGCCGACCAACCCGCTGCTGCGGGTCGCCGACCTCGCGGCGCTCGGCGAGCTTGCCGCCGCGACGGCGGCCCCGTTCGTCGTGGACAACACGGTCGCGACGGCGCTGCTGCAGAAGCCGCTGGAGTTCGGCGCGCTGGCGTCGCTGTACTCGCTCACCAAGGCCGTCTCGGGCCACTCGGACGTGCTCGGCGGCGCGGTCGTCACCAGGGACGAGAACCTGGCCCGTGACCTGCGCGACTGGCGCACCGCCGGCGGCGGCATCCCGGGCCCGTTCGAGTCCTGGCTGGTCCTGCGCGGCATGAAGACCCTTGACCTGCGCATCACCCGCCAGTCGGAGAACGCTTCGGCAATCGCCGACTTCCTGGCCGCCCACCCCCGCGTCACGGCCGTGCACTACCCCGGGCTGAGGCCGTCGGCCGCGGCGAAGGCGCAGATGCCCCGCGGCTTCGGCCCGCTCCTGTCGTTCGAGCTAGCCGGCACGGCCGCGGACGCCGACGGCGTCGTCGCCGCCGCCCGGCTCGTGGTGCCGGCGACAAGCCTCGGCGGCGTCGAGTCCACCTGGGAACGCCGCGCCCGCTGGGCGGGCGAGTCAGCTCCCGGCACGCTCATCCGCCTGTCGGCGGGCATCGAACCCGTCGAGGACCTGCTCGCGGACATCGGCGCGGCGTTGAACGCCTGACACGGCCCCCGAGCCACCGGCTTTGGAGCAGAACCCTGCACTTTTCTTGCTGTTATCAGCATTCTGGCGTAGTTTTCTGCTCCAAAGTGGCTGAGTGCGCGCCCAGGGCGGAGGCGTCAGCCGTTGAGGATGCGGGCCTTCTGCTCGTCGAATTCGGCGTCCGTCAGGACGCCGGCGGCCTTCAGGTCGCTGAGCGTCGAGAGCTGGGCGAGCCGCTCGCTCATGCTGACGGACGGCGGCTGCGCGGGCGTCGCCGGCGCGGGCGTCGCCTGCGGTGGCGGCGCTGCCTCGGGCGGCGGCTGGGCGGCAGGCGGCTGGTCGGCAGGCGGCTGGGCGGCAGGCGGCGGTGCCTGGCCGGCGGCCTGGTCCTGCGCTGCCCACCGTTGCTGCTGCCTGCGCTGTATCCGTCCGTGCACGGAACTCGCCACCGCCACCGTCGCGGCGGTCTTCAAGATGCCCACCGTAACCCCCTGTCTGCCCCGGTCAGGAACGCTCGGTGGCGTCCAGGGCGGCCACCAGGTCATCGACCGGAATCCCGCCGTCCTCGATCAGCCGGGCGCCGCTGCGCCGCCAGCTGTCGGCCAGGCGGAGGATCCAGCGGTTCTCGTAGACGATGACCGCCGCGGCCGCGCCGGGCCGGATCGCCGCTGAGATGTGCTCGACATCGGCGTCGTCGAGCAGGCCCGACGAGGCACCGCTCCAGGCGCCGAGACCGGTGCCGTCCGGCGCGCCGAGTTCGGCGGCATCGGCCTTGCGGGCATTGCCCGCGGCATCTTTGACGATGAACTCCGCGTCCAGGATGCGGATGGTGCCCTGAGAGACGAGGGACAGCAGTTCCCGGAGATCCGCCGAGCCGATCCGCCCGTCAGGAAACTCGACCGCGAGGAAATCAACCGGGCCGAGTTCATCCTCGCCCGGCTCGTATTCGTTGGGCCGCACGTTCCGATCCTGCGCCCAGACGAGCCGCAGGTCATCACCCGTCCGGGGTGACGAGCGCTATTTCGGGAACCAGCCTACGTAGAAAATGCCAAGGCCGAGGGCGACGAACATGCCGGCGATCAGCCAGAAGCGGACCACGATCGTTGTTTCCGCCCAGCCGGCCAGCTCGAAGTGGTGCTGCAAGGGGGCCATCCTGAACACCCGTTTATGGGTCAGCTTGTAGGAGCCGACCTGGATCGCCACCGAGAGCGTGATGATCACGAACAGGCCGCCGAGCAGGACCAGCAGCAGTTCGGTCCTGGTGATGATCGCCAGGCCGGCCAGCGCGCCGCCGAGGGCGAGCGAGCCGGTGTCGCCCATGAAGATCTTGGCGGGCGGCGCGTTCCACCACAGGAACCCGAAGCAGGCGCCCATCACGGCCGCGGCGACCACCGCCGCGTCCAGCGGGTCGCGGACGTTGTAGCAGTTCTGCGCCAGCGCGACCGTGCAGTCGTTGCGGTACTGCCAGTTCCCGATGATCACGTATGCGGCGAGCACCAGGATGGCGGCGCCCGACGCGAGGCCGTCGAGGCCGTCGGTGAGGTTCACGCCGTTGGAGGTGCCGGTGACCATGATGATCACCCAGATCACGAACAGCAGCGAGCCGATCGAGACCCCGAAGTCGGTCAGGAACGAGAGGTGCGGCGACGCCGGCGTCAGGTCGTACCCGTCGGGGAAGTGCAGCGCGAGGATCGCGAAGATCGCGCCGACTCCCGCCTGCCCGAGCAGCTTGGCGCCGCTGCGCAGCCCGAGGCTGCGCCGCATGAACAGCTTGATGAAGTCGTCGATGAAGCCGACCAGGCCCAGGCCGGTCATCAGGAACAGCACGAGCAGGCCGGAGGGGGTCATCGGGTCATTGGTGAACCAGTGCCCGAGCAGGTAGCCGATCAGCGACGCGATGATGATGACGATGCCGCCCATGGTCGGCGTGCCGCTCTTGCCCAGGTGCGCCTGCGGGCCGTCGGTCCTGATCTGCTGGCCGAGCTTGCGCTTGCGCAGGATGCTGATCGTCGGGCGGGTGCCGAGCAGCGCGACGACCAGCGAGATCGCTGCGGAAAGCAGGATGGTCTTCACGGTGCAGCCTCCGCGAGTAGCCTGTCCGCGACTTCCCAGAGCCCGGCAGACTTGGATGCCTTCACTAGTACGACGTCTCCAGGTCGCAACAGGTTGTCAAGTGCCGCGACGGCGCCCGCCGCGTCCGGCGCGGCGATGGCTTCGCCGTGCCAGCCGGTTTCCGCGCGCGCGCCGTCGAGCACGGAGCGGGCCTCCTCGCCCACCGCGATCAGCCCGGCCACGCCCGCCTGGGCGGCGAGCCTGCCGACCTCCGCGTGGCTGTCGTCCGCGATGTCGCCGAGCTCGGCCATGTGGCCGAGCACCGCGAAGCCCCGTCGGCCGCCCCGCGCCAGGTGCCGTAGCGCCTCGATCGCGGCGCGGGTCGAGTCGGGGTTGGCGTTGTAGGCGTCGTTTACTACGAGTACCCCGTCGGGCCGCTCGCGCAACTCCATCCGCCGCCTGCTGCGCGCGGTCGCCGCGCTCAGGGCGGCGGCGATGGCCTCGGTGTCCATGCCGAGTTCGGCCGCGATGGCGGCGGCAGCCAAGGCGTTGGGCACATGATGAGCGCCGTGCAGCCTGAGAGTGACCGGTGCGGCAACGTCCCCCATCAGCAGCCGGAACGAGGCGCGGCCCAGGTCGTCGAGCCGGATGTCTTCCGCGCGTATGCCGGCATCAGGGTCGCGCACGCCGAACGTCACCACGCGGGCCGCCGTGCGGGCGGCCATCGCGAGCACCCGCGGGTCGTCAGCGTTCAGCACCGCCACGCCGTCGGCAGGCAGCGCCTCGGGCAGTTCGCCCTTCGCCTTCGCCACCGCGTCAAGCGAGCCGAACTCCCCGGCGTGCGCCCGGCCGACGTTCAGCACCGCGCCAATGCGCGGCGGCGCGATGTCGCACAGCGCGGCGATGTGCCCGATGCCGCGGGCGGACATCTCCAGCACCAGGAAGCGGGTCGAGGAGTCGGCGCGCAGCACGGTCAGCGGCAGGCCGATCTCGTTGTTGAACGATCCCTCGGGGGCGATGGTCGGCCCGAGGTGCTCTACCACCTGACCCGCGAGGTCCTTGGTCGAGGTCTTGCCCGACGAGCCGGTGATCCCGGTGACGGTGGCGGCGGGCAGCCGGCCGAGCACCCCCTTGGCGAGCGCGCCGAGCGCGACGGTCACGTCGGGGACGACGACCGCCGGCACGCCGGGCACCGGCCGGGAGGCGAGCACCCCGGCCGCCCCGGCGGCGACCGCCGCGGGCGCGTAGTCGTGGCCGTCCGCGCGCTCGCCGGGCAGCGCCGCGAACAGCGCGCCGTGGGTCGCACGCCGGGAGTCGATGATCACGGGCCCGGTGACGGCGCGCGCGGCGGCGTCCGCGGGAGCGAGCGACCCGCCGGTCAGCGCCGCGATCTCGGCCAGCGTCAGCGGGATCATGACAGGTCCGCCCCGTCGCCTGCCGAGGTCGATCCCCGCCGCCTGAGCGCGGTCGCGGTGACCGCCCGGTCGTCGAACGGCAGCACGGTCCCGGCCATGTACTGCCCGGTCTCGTGCCCCTTCCCGGCTACCAGGACCACGTCACCTTTTCCCGCCAGGCCGACGGCGAGGCCGATGGCCGCCGCCCGGTCCGGTTCGACGATCACCCGGGCCCGGGCCCCTTCATGGACGCCGAGCACTCCGTGCAGCATCTCGTCGAGGATCGCCAGCGGATCCTCCGAGCGCGGGTTGTCGCTCGTGAGGATCGCCACGTCCGCCAGCCGGGCAGCCGCGGCACCCATCAGCGGCCGCTTGCCGCGGTCCCGGTCGCCGCCGCAGCCGAGCACCACGATCAGGTCGCCGGGGGTCACCGAACGCAGCGCGCCGAGCACCGCCTCGACCGCGCCGGGCTTGTGCGAATAGTCGACGAACACGTCAGCGGGACCGCCGGGGACACGCTCCAGCCGGCCGGGCACGCCGGGGCAGCCGGCCACGCCGGCGACCGCGTCCTCGAGCGGGACGCCCGCCTCGACGAGCGCCACGATCGCGCCGAGCGCGTTGGCGACATTGAACGCGCCGGGCAGCGTCACCGACGCGTCCGCCTCCACCCCGCCGGGCCCGATCACCCGGAACGTCGAGCCGTCCGCGCCGCAGCGCACGTCGGCGGCCCGCCAGTCCGCGTTCTTGTAGGCGCCGGAAGCCGGATCGGCGCAGAACGTGACCACAGGCACCGACGCCTCCGCCACCAGCCGCCTGCCGTACCTGTCGGCCACGTTCAGCACGGCGAGCCCCGCGTACCGCGGGGTGAACAGCTGCGCCTTCGCCTTGAAGTAGTCCTCGAACCCGGCGTGGAAGTCCAAGTGGTCCTGCGACAGGTTGGTGAACACCGCCACGTCGTACCGGGTGCCGTCTACCCGGCCGAGCGCCAGCGAATGGCTGGACACCTCCATCGCGGCCGCCGTCACGCGACGCTCCACCATGACGGCGAGCAGCGCCTGCAGGTCAGGCGCCTCCGGCGTGGTCAGCGCGGAGCCGATCCGCTCAGTCCCGATCCTGATCTCCACCCCGCCGACGAGCCCGGTCTCGTGCCCGGCCGCGCGCAGCCCGGCCTCGGCCAGGTAGCTCGTGGTCGTCTTTCCGCTTGTTCCTGTCACCCCGATCATCGTCATCCGGTGCGACGGGTCGCCGTAGATCCAGCAGGAGATGTCGCCGAGCCGGTCCCGCGGCGCGGACACCACGAACACCGGCACGCCCGTGCGGGCCGCCCGGTCCCGGCCGGCCGGGTCGGTGAGGATGGCGATCGCCCCGGCCGCGACGGCCTGGTCGCAGTAGGCGGCGCCGTGGGTGTGCTCGCCGGGCAGGGCGGCGTACAGGTCACCGGCCCGCACCTGCCGGGAGTCGAGGGTGACGCCGGTGAGCCGGCCGGGACCGTTCGGAATGAAATCGGTTCTTCCCACGCCAAGGAGCTCAGCCAGCCCGGACAACGGACGTGGCGGAACGCGGGCGGGTCGGATCACGCCCCGAGGGTATCCAATATCAGCCCGCATTGAGCCGGACATACGGTGC
>DATBBI010000161.1:0-25784 GCA_036271115.1 Trebonia sp. | reverse complement strand
GCGTTCACCAGGGAGCAGCTGCTCAACGAGGTGTGGAGCTGGACGTTCGGTGACACGTCCACGGTCACCGTGCACGTACGGCGGCTGCGCGAGAAGCTCGAGGCCGACCCGACGCTGCCCAAGCGCATCGTCACCGTCTGGGGCGTCGGATACCGGTACGAGCCGGAGTCGGCATGACGGCGCCGCTCGCGGACGTCATGTCGGGGGTCGCGTCCACCGACCTGCTTCACGTGACTGAGGGAGCGGTAGGCGCCGCCGTCATTAGCGCGATCATCGGGCTGATCGTCCTGCGGCTGCTCGCCCAGCGCTCCGTCGGCATCCAGATCGCGACGGTCTCGCTGGTGACCGTCGTCGCCTTGCTGCTCGCGATCGGGGATATCGCCTTCCTGATGCTCTCTGTCGGTGACCGCAAGGTAATGCTCGAGCTGATGGGCATCGCGGGCCTGGCGGGCCTCGCGGTCGCGCTGGTCATCGGCCGGAGGCTCACCAAGGCGAGCAGGACGCTGCTGGGCGCGGTGCGGGAAGTGGGCGACAGCGGCATCTACACGCCGCCGGCCGTCCAGCTGCCCGCCGAACTGGCCGGGCTGTCTAAAGGCCTGGCCGAGGCCCACGACAAGCTCGGCCAGGCACGAGCCCGTGAGCAGGCCCTGGAGGCCAGCCGTCGCGAGCTCGTCGCCTGGGTCAGCCACGACCTGCGTACCCCGCTGGCCGGGCTGCGGGCGATGGCTGAGGCGCTCGAAGACCAGGTGGTGACCGACCCGCGCGAGGTCGGCCACTACCACTCCCAGATCCGCCGTGAGACCGACCGGCTGTCCGCGATGATCGACGACCTCTTCGAGCTGTCCAAGATCCACGCGGGCACGCTGCGCCTGTCGCCGCGGCTGGTCGCTCTCGAGGACCTCGTCGCCGAGGTGGTCGCGAGCGCCGACCCGGTGGCCAGGGCGAAGGGAATCCGGCTCACCGGGTCCGCCGTCCGCGGCATGCCCGTCCTCATCGACACCGCGGAGATGGGGCGCGCCATCAGGAACCTGGTGACCAACGCGATCAGGCACACGCCCCTCGACGGGACGATCGAGGTGCTCGGCGAGATCCAGGCCGGGATGGCGTGCGTGAGCGTCGCCGACGAATGCGGCGGCATTCCGCCTGAGGACCTGCCGCGGGTGTTCGACATCGCGTTCCGCGGCGAGAGCGCGCGCACCCCGGACCCGACCGGCGGCGCGGGGCTCGGGCTGTCGATCGCCCGCGGCATCGTCGAGGCCCACTCGGGCCAGATCAGCGTCCGCAACACCGGCCCGGGCTGCCAGTTCCGCATCAAGCTGCCGCTCGCCCGCCCGGCCGCGCCGGCCGTCTCCCGCCCAGCTCCGACAGCCCGCAAGGTCCACGCCGCACCCTGATGTTCGTCCATCTCGCTATCCACTACCCCAGACCCGAGTACGTCGAGGATGTGCTCGCCTCCATGCACCGCGTCGACAAAGCCGCCGAGGGTACCCCCGGCCTCATTCAGATGGGCGCCTGGCGCGACGCGAACAGCGACCGCCTCGTCGGCCTCGCCATGTGGGAATCACAGGAAGCCTTCCAGGCCTCCGCTGAACGGATTTTCCAGATAGTCGCGGGGGACCCGTGGGACCAGTGGTGCGAGCGTCCGATCGACGTCTTCCACCTCACGCGTTAGCGCGTCGCGGCGGCGGCGGGGGCGCGGAGCGGTGCGTGCGCGAACTCGGCGACGCCCTCGGCGAAGCCGGTCTGGGCGCGGAAGCCAAGCTCCCGGGCCGCGGCCATCGGTGAGGCCACCACGTGGCGGACGTCGCCGAGGCGGTACTCGCCGGTGATCTTGGGCTCCACCGCGCCGCCGCCAAACGAGACCGCGAGTTCCGCGGCCATCTCGCCGACCGTGCGCGGGGTTCCGCTGGCCACGTTGTAGGCGCGCACGGTGCCCGGTGCGAGCGCGGCGGTCGCGGCCAGCGAGAGCACGTTGCATTCCGCCACGTCGCGGACGTGCACGAAGTCGCGGCGCTGACCGCCGTCCTCGAAGACCCGCGGCGGCACGCCGTTCTCCAGGCAGGAGCGGAAGATCGCGGCCACGCCCGAGTACGGGGTGTCGCGGGGCATCCGGGGGCCGTACACGTTGTGGTAGCGGAGCGCCACGGCGGTGCCGCCGGTCAGCCGAGCCCAGTTCGCCGCCAGGTGCTCCTGGGCCAGCTTGCTCGTCGCGTAGGCGTTGCGCGGGTCGAGCACCGCGTCCTCGGTCACCGTGGCCCAGGACAGCGCAGAGTCGCAGTCGGGACAGCGCGGCTCGAACAAACCCGCGTTCAGGTCCGCTGCGGCCCGGGGAAGCGGCCGCACACTGCCGTGCAGCGGGCATTCGTACGCGCCCTCCCCGTACACCACCATCGACGAGGACAGCACCAGCCGCGACACGCCGCGACGGCCCATCGCGTCGAGCAGGACGGCAGTGCCGGTCACGTTGACGTCCGCGTACAGCGGAAGGTCGGCGAGCGAGACGCCGAGCCCGACCATGGCCGCCAGGTGGCACACCGCGTCGACGCCTTCGAGCGCGTCGTCCACGGCGCCGGGGTCACGGACGTCCGCCACGCGAAGCTCGAGATCGTCAGGGATATAGGACGGCTTACCGTCGTGCACAGCCGGGCTGAGCGAGTCAAGGCCGCGGACCTCGTATCCGGCCGCCGCCATGGCCTCCATCACATGGGATCCGATGAACCCCGCCGCCCCGGTCACTAGTACTCGCATAGCTGTGAGCCAAGCATGCGGCCAGGGTGCGGACGACCGTCCGTGGTCAGCCGTCACAGATCCGTAAGGCCCGTTTCCAGCCCAAACGAGGCCGCCGCCGCTAGCGTCGGCGCCATGGAAACCGCTATGCAACCCATTGACGTGGTGCTGCCGTGCCTCAATGAAGCAGGCGCCCTGCCCTGGCTGCTCACCAGGATGCCGGCCGGATACCGCCCGATCGTGGCCGACAACGGCTCCACGGACGGTTCGGCGCGGATCGCGGCCGAGCACGGTGCCACGGTGGTGGACGTCCCGCAGCGCGGTTTCGGCGCCGCGTGCCACGCTGGGCTGCTTGCCGCCACTAGCGACCTTGTGTGCGTCATGGACGCGGACGGGTCGTTTGACCCGCAAGACTTGGAGATCGTCAGCGGCCCGGTCAGGAACGGGACAGTCGACCTGATGCTCGGGCGGCGGGCGCCGCAGGCGCTGAGCGCGTGGCCCGCGCACGCGCGGCTCGGCAACATAGTGCTGTCGGCCGAGCTCCGGCGCCGCGCCGGGGTCCGGCTGCATGACCTCGGCCCGATGCGCGCCGCCCGCCGCGAGGATCTGCTGGCGCTTGACCTGACCGACCGGCGGTTCGGCTACCCGCTCGAGATGGTGATGCGCGCCGCGGCGGCCGGCTGGCGGATCGGCGAGGCGCCGGTGCCGTACTACCCGCGCACCGGGAAGTCCAAGGTGACCGGCACCGTCGGCGGGACCGTCAAGGCCGTCCGCGACATGCGGCGAGTGCTGGCCGCGTACGCCGCATGAGCTGGTTCGACGCCGCGAGGCCGCGCGGCACGCACCCGGACGCGCTCGCCGCGCAGGTCATCGTCATCGCGAAGGAGCCCGTGCCCGGCCGGGTCAAGACCAGGCTGACGCCGCCGTTCACCCCCCAGGACGCGGCGCTGCTGGCGAAGGCGGCGCTCAGCGACAGCCTGGCCGCCGCTGCGGCGGCGCCCCTGACCCGCCGGGTGCTCGCTCTCGCGGGGGCTCCGGGGGACTGGCTCCCCGCCGGGTTCGACATCGTCGGGCAGCGCGGCGGCGGGCTCGACGAGCGGCTGGCATCCGCGTTCGCGGACACCCACGCCAGCCTTCCGCTGCCCATGGTGCTGATCGGCATGGACACCCCGCAAGTCACGCCGGGCCTGCTCACGGACGCCGCGCAGGCGCTGGTCGGCGGAGAGGCGGACGCGGTGTTCGGCCCGGCGGCCGACGGCGGGTTCTGGCTGCTCGGCCTGCGCAGGCCGGACCGGTCGCTGCTGGCCGGCGTGCCGATGTCCCGCCCGGACACCGGCAGGCATCAGCTAGACAGGCTGACGTCGGCCGGCCTGCGGGTGGCGATGATGCCCGAGCTGACCGACGTGGACACCGTCAGGGAAGCCGAGCAGGTCGCCGCCGCGATCCCCGGCTCATTCTTCGCCGCGGCGTTCGACCTTGTGACGGCTGGCCTGATGCCGGCCGGCGCCAGGCCAGCGTGACCAGCCGCTTACGCCACCGGTCCCTGGACGGTCACCAGCGTGCCGTAGGTCAGGTACGGCCAGATGTACTGCGCCGTGTTCGGCGGCAGCTCCACGCAGCCGAGGCTCTGGTACCAGCCGTAGCTGTACCGGTAGAAGCCGTGCACCGCGTCGCCGCCGTTGAAGTAGGCGATCCAGCTCACGGGGTCGGCGTACTTCGACCCGTCCGGGTTCGTGCCCTTCATGATCTGGAACTGCAGGCGCTCGTAGACGGGGAACGTCCCGTCGGCGGTCGGGGACGCCGGGATCCCGGTGTTGGCGGGGGTGTTCAGGATCCGGTTGCCGTTGTGCCAGACCTGCAGGGACTCGTTGGAGGAACCCTGCGTGGTGAGTGCGTAGGTGTAGCCGTTGGGGTTGTGCTGGTCGCGTGCCGCCGCCTTGAGCAGGTAGGACCAGAACTGCGGGCCAGCCACCCCGTCCATCGTGAGCCCCTGGTCGTACTGGAATGCCCTGATCGCGCCCTGGTCGAGCATGTTGTCGGAACCCGTCCGCCACTGGTCGGTCAGCTGGCTCGGGTATCCGGGCTGGAAGCTGAACGTGCCTGACGGCGGCGCGTAGGCGGCCGACAGTTGCGCGTTCAGGTCCCCGGCCGGCACCGCCTGCGACGCGGTGCTTCCGTCCGGCGTCCAGTCAAGCGGCAGGTAGCCGAGCTGCGCCAGCACCTGCTGCAGCCGGAGCGTGGAGAACGAGCCGGTGCTGAAGCTGACGCTCTGCGACGTCTCCAGCGTCCCGGCCGAGGCGGCCGCTCCCTGCACGCCGCCGTTGCCGCCGGGGATGCGCACGGTGACGTTCGTCCCCGGCAGGAAGCCGTAGGAGGGGGTGAACGTCGCCGCGTCGCCGGCCACCTGCCAGCTCCCGGAGATCTTCGGTGAGAGCGTGGGGAGCGGGGAGTCCGGCGCGAGCGCCGACGAGAACGTCACCGTGACCGGTGCCGCGCCATTGGCGCCGTGCGTGCCGCCGGCCGGGGTCACGGAGACGACCCGGAGCGGCGCGGCGGGCGGCGGCGCGGCCTTGCCATGCTCACTCGACGTCTGGGTCAGCTGCTTGCTGTTGCCGGCGTTGGCCAGCGTGTCGTGACTGGCCCCCTGAGCAGAGACAGCGGCGAACGTCCCGCCGGCGATCAGGACCAGCACGGCCGCGCCCGCAGTCGCTGCTATTCCCCGGTGCCTGAACAGCGCCACGCTGCCCCGGCCCACGCTCCCCAAGAACGACACAGTTACGGTCTCCTCGACAGTTCTTCAGGCCAATGGCCGCGGCGCATGCGACGCGCTCACGGGACGTAGATCGCATCGCTGTTTAGTTGGTTGGTGCCCGATCAGAGTCCCCGGTCAGAGTGTAGGCGCAACAACTATCAAATCGGGAAACTTCCATCACGACTCGCCAAACTAGAAGACGCCGGTAGAGGCGAAAAAGTTGCCACGTTCCGCCGCAATCTTCGCGGCCGGGAGCCGATCCCGGGCCAGCGCCGAGCCGGCCCCTCGACGACGGGAAAAAGTGTTCAGTGAACGCGTAACACCCTCGCAACAAGTGAGTCACGATCCGCTGCTGGCCGAGGACAGATCGTGAGAATTTCTTACGGCGGCGCCGCCCGGGGAGGCAGGCCAAGTCTATAACGGGCGTATATCAAAGAACCTTAACGCACCCATCAGGCACGTTATAAGTTGGCAATAGTTTTCTCAGAAATAAGTGAGAAAGAGCTCGGAGAAAAACTTCCACATTCCACAGTTAGCGCCGGTCTAGCTGGTCTAACGTAATCCGTCGGGAGCGTGACAGCGGACACGGAGGTGGATTGAATGCTCACCGGCCATCGACCCGTAATGCGCCGGCGCACACGACGTAGTCGCGCTGCGCGCATTGCGATTCCCATCGCCATACCAGTGGCGTTGGCCCTAACTCTGGGGGTCGTCATAGCGGTCTCCAGTCATTCAAGTTCGACGAACGTCAACCAGCAGGCATTCCGGAACAGGTTCGGCGGGTTCACCCGGGGTGACCTGGCGGCGGGCCCCAACGCGCAGGACGCCGCGGGCAACGCGTTCAGCTTCAACCAGACCGCGGCGCAGGCGCTGAACACGATGGACTGCACGCTCACCGTGCCGGCCAACCCGCTGACCGCCCAGGGCCTGGCGACGCCGTGGCAGCTCGGCGACGGGTGCTCGTGGGCTAACGGGGGCACCGAGGGCGCCTTCGTGGAGGCGACGATCCTGGCGCCGAACGGCCAGGTCCAGGTGTACGACCCGCTGGTGGTGACCCAGGGCACCACGCCGGCGGTGGCGCCGACGGCACCCACGATCGCCGCGGGCTCGCAGGTGATCATCAGTGCGGGCTTCAACGGCAACGCGCTCGCCCTGACGGGCGTCGGCGCGGCGCAGGGCGGGTGCATCGACGCGCTCGGCAACTCGATCATCAACCAGACCCCGCAATGCAACGCGGTCGCGTTCTACCAGCTGGCCAACCAGGAGATCGCGAACGGCACGCTGACCGTCCCGCCGACGGGCACTGGCAAAGACGGCCAGCCCTGCGAGACCACGACGAGCTTCCCGCTGATCGACCAGGACCAGAGCGACAACGTGGACGCGTCGTACTTGTTCAACCCGAACACCGGGCAGACCGCGCAGAACACCGCGGCCAACGCGGCGAACATGGCGGGCGCCACGAGTGAGGGCAACGGCAGCGACGACGGGCTGCTGGATGCGTTCGTGAACCCGGCACTGGGCTGCACGCCGTTCACCGCGACGAACACCACGGCCCCGGCCGGCACGTCGTCCTCGCAGGCGCTGAACGCGCTGAGCGCCCGGCAGAACCAGCCGGCCACGCCCGCCCTGCTGCCGGTCAACGACCCGCAGCTCCTTGTCGGCGGCAACTTCAGCGTCGCGAAGACGAACGTCTACCGCGCCGAGACCGACCAGCCGCTGTTGCCGGCCAACACCAGCACCGCGCAGAACGCGGCGACCTACTGCCAGAACATGGTCAACCTCCAGACGCCCGTGCTGAAGCTGGACGCGCCCATGGAGACGGGCGCGTCTCCGGTGCCTGCGCTGGGCAGCACGCTGGCCAACTTCCTGGCGGCCAGGGAGAACGCGTCGTTCACGAACCTGAACTGCCAGAACTTCGGGCTCACCAACCCCGTCACGCTGACGCTTGACGGCAATGGCGTGGCGATCGGCGCGACCTACAACACCGCCACGCAGACCGCCAACGCCAACGGCGGTGCTGCGGCGGCCCCGTCGGCTTCGGCGAGCACGTGCCCGTCGGCTACGGCTATGGCTGCGGCGAGCGCGTCAACGTCGGCTACGGCGGCGGCGGCGAGCGCGTCAACGTCGGCTTCTGCTGCGGCGAGCGCGTCCCCGTCGGCTACGGCTGCGGCGAGCGTGTCCCCGTCGGCTACGGCTGCGGCGAGCGTGTCACCGTCGGCCTCGGCGGCCGCGTCCCCGCCGGCCTCCGCCGCGGCGAGCGCGTCTCCGACGGCCTGTGCCCCGGCGGCGAGCGCGTCCCCGACGGCGACGGCCAGCACCGGAACCCACCGGCATATGAACCCGCGGCTCTTCATGCCGGGCAGCCGCTTCCACATGTAACAGCGCACGCAAGTCCCCCAAGGTAAGTGCCGGGGCCGGGCCGCATGCCAGCGGCCCGGCCCCGGCGCTGTTCCTGGGTATGGTGGTAGCGAAGCCTCAAGCGGCGCCCGGGAGGTCAGCGTGAGCTCGGTGTTCGTAGTGGATGCCTGCCGTACGCCCATCGGAAAGATAAAGGGATCGCTGGCCGAGGTCCGCCCCGACCACCTGGCCGCGGGCATCCTCAAAGCCCTGCTCGACCGCAACCCCGCCGTCGACCCGGGCGCCATCGACGACGTCTACTGGGGTGCGGCGAACCAGGCCGGCGAGGACAACAGGAACGTCGCGCGGATGGCCGTGCTGCTCGCCGGGCTGCCGGTGGAGGTTCCCGGTGCCACGGTGAACCGGCTGTGCGGCTCAGGGATGGAAGCGGTGGCCGACGCCGCGCGGGCGATCGCGGCGGGCGACGCCGACATCTGCGTGGCGGGCGGCACCGAGTCGATGACCCGCGCGCCGTTCGTGATCGCGCGGACCGCCGACCCGTACCCGAGGTCTCTCGACCTCGCCGACACGAGGCTGGGCTGGCGCCTCGTCAGCCCGAAGATGCAGGAGATGTACCCGCCGATCACCCTCGGCGAGACTGCGGAGAACGTGGCGGACAAGTACCGGATCACCCGCGAGCGGCAAGACGAATGGGCGCTGCGCAGCCACCACCGCGCCGCCGCGGCCCGCGACGCGGGCCGGTTCGGCGGCGAGCTCGTCCCGGTCACCACCGGTAAGGGCGAGGTCACCGCTGATGAGGGCATCAAGGCGGACATCACGCTCGAGGAACTCGCCGCCAAGAAGCCCGCGTTCCGCAAGGGCGGCACGGTGACCGGCGGGAACTCTTCCCCGCTGAACGACGGCGGCGCCGCGCTGCTGCTCATGTCCGAGGAGGCCGTCGACCGCGCCGGGCTCACCCCGATCGCCCGCTACGCCGGCGCCGCCGCGGCGGGCGTGCACCCGGACTACATGGGCATCGGGCCGGTGCCCGCGATGAACCGCGCGCTGGGCCGGGTCGGCTGGCGGGTCGAGGACCTGGAGCTCGTCGAGCTCAACGAGGCGTTCGCCGCCCAGTCGGTCGCCTGCGTCGACGAGCTCAAGCTCGACCCGGAGAAGGTCAACGTGAACGGCGGCGCGATCGCGATCGGGCACCCGCTCGGCTGCTCCGGCGCGCGGATCGTCACCACGCTGCTGCATGAGATGCGCCGCCGCGAGGCGGTGCGAGGCGCCGCCGCCATGTGCATCGGCGTCGGCCAGGGCATCGCGACCCTCTGGGAAGCTCCCTGACGGCCATTTTGACAAGTTTCGCTATACGGTAGATAACCGTTGCATAACGGCGTTAGTCTAACTGCTCAGACACCTGGCCGAACGGAGGTGGGCAGCGTGACGCTGATCGAGGGGGGCTTCGGCAACCGGACGAGCGACGCCCGGCGCCGCACCCGGCGCCGCAGGACAGCACGCGCCGCCGCTCCGCTGCTCATCCCGATCGCGCTGGCGCTCACCCTCGGAGTCATCCTGGCCGTGTCTTCCGGTACGCCGACCGCGCATGTCAACCAGCAGACGACGTCCGGCACCGTCACGAGCACGCCGCGTCCGTAGAGCCGCCCGCTTACGTTCCGAATTATTCAGAACGGGCCCGTGGTGACTCCCTTAGCCGGCGAAGTAGTTCCCCGCGGCGGAGGTACCTACCGGAGCTGTGGCCGTATCCGCTGGAAGCGACGACGGGCTGACGAACTTGCTGCCTGACGGGCCCGTCTCGACCGCCATGTGCGTGGCACTGCCCTGCAGGAACTGGCTCCAGCCAAAGAACCACTCGGTCCAGCCGTCGTCCCAGTTGCCGCCCTTCGGGCTGCTGGTGATCGTGATCGGGTCGCCGGGGATCGCCATGTTGTAGTAGATCTGGGCGTCCTCTGGCGGCAGGTTCACGCAGCCGTGGCTCACGTTCGTGGTGCCCTGGTCGACGACCGACCACGGGGCCGAATGGTAGTAGTCGCCGCTGTAGGTGAACCGCACCGCATAGTTGACCAGTTCGTTGTAGTAGCCAGGGGTGCCCTTCTTGCCGCCGATCATCCGCACGGGGTTGCCCTTGTCCACGGCCAGGTACGTGCCGTCAGGAGTCGGCATCGTGGCCCGGCCGGTGCTGATCGGCCAGTCGTACTGGACCTGGCCGCCGACGTAGATCAGCGTATGGTGATCCGCGGTGCTGGCCACCGCGATCACCGACTGCCCGATGCTGAACGTCTGCGTCAGGTCGTGCACGCCGTACACGCCCGGGGCGCCCTCGACGCCGTTGAGGTGGCCGGTGAAGCTGACCGTCGTGTAGGCCGGCCAGTAGTCGCGCGGCCGGAAGTACAGTTGCTGGCTGCCGTCCCAGTACCACGCGCCGATGACGGGCTTGGAGGTCGTGACCTGCAGCGATCGCTCGACG
Source organism: Trebonia sp. (assembly GCA_036271115.1). GTDB lineage: Bacteria > Actinomycetota > Actinomycetes > Streptosporangiales > Streptosporangiaceae > Trebonia. The sequence goes on along the minus strand of DATBBI010000161.1, from coordinate 15,480 downwards.
GCGGCCTTATTGGTGATCGGGTGGTCGAACGTCAGGATGATCGGCATGCCCACGCCGTAGGTGGCGCTCTGGCCCTCGTAGATCGAAGTGTGGAAGGCGGTGGACGGGGTCAGCGTGGTGAACGTGCTGGTGGAGGTGACCGGGTGACCCTGCGCATCGGTGCCGGTGGCGGTGACCGTGTAGGACTGGCCGGTGGCCAGCGTCCACGTGCTGTGCCAGCTGTTCCCGCCGTCGCTCAGCGAGCCAGGGACCGCGCCGCCGCTGGTGTGCACGCTGACGTTGCCGAGCTTGCCGCCGTTCCGCGCGATGACCGTGATGCCGTCCGCCGGGTTGGCGTCCTTCGTCCCGGGCGCCGGGGTGATCGTGAGGTATTTCGCGACCGTCTGCGCCGACTGGCCGGCGACCGAGGTGGGGTTGAGCTGGACCGCCGCAGGGGTGCTGCCCTGGCACGCCGCGGCGAGCAGGCAGACGGCCGCGGCGAGCGCCGCTGCAGGGAGGCGCCGTCTCACGCTGGGTCCGTCCTCTCTCGAGGTGACTCCTGAGGGGATGGTCAGTTTACCGGCGTTGCCCTGCGCCGTCCGGCCTGTTGCCGAATCGCGGCGTACGCGAGGGCCGCGATGGTGAGCCCGACGATCACGTACTCCGGCCACGCGCCCACCCGGTCCGCCAGCGTCGTGTAGCTGACCAGCGGCACCCGCGCCTCGAGCTCCGCCTGCTGCCAGGTGCCGCTGCTGGTGATCAGGTGCCCGTCGGGCGCGATGATCGCGCTGTACCCGGTGGTGGACGCGACGACTACGGCCCGGTCGTGCTCTACGGCGCGGATCCGCGCCATGGCGAGCTGCTGGCCGGTCTCCCCGGTCTGCCCGTCGCGCTCGAAGGTAGCGTCGTTGGTCTGCATGGTCAGCAGGTTGGCGCCGTCGTGCACGTCGGAGCGCACGAGGCCGTCGAAGCCGATCTCGTAGCAGATGGCGTCGCCGAGCCGGATCTGGCCGAGGCGGAACACGTAATTGGAATGGCCCGGCGTGAAGTTGACCGGCTGGAGCTGGGTCAGCGACGTGATCTTGCTGATGATGCTCCGGAACGGGATGTACTCGCCGAACGGAACGAGCTGGCGCTTGACGTAGTAATGCGGCTCAGGCCCGGTGCCCGGCAGCCAGAGCACTCCGGCGTTGCGCTGGGGGTTCTGCAGGTTAGCGCCGACCAGGATCGGCGTCCCGATGGTCTCCGCCGCGCTGGCGATCTGGTCGTAGACCGGCGGGTCGACGGTGGGGTCGATCTCGGTGGAGTTCTCCGGCCAGATCACGAGGTCGGGTTTCTGCAGCTTGCCGGCCTTGACCTCCTGAGCCAGCTTGTCCGTGGCGGCCACGTGGTTCTGCGTGACCGTATGGTATTCGCTGAGCTGATCGGCCAGGCTTGCCCGCGACCGCGGGACGTTGCCCTGGATGGCGGCGACCACGGCGGTCGGGGCGCCGGCCGGCACCCGGTCGAGGGAGAGCACGGCGGGCAGCACGGCGAGGCCCGCGGTCGCGGCGAGCGCCAGTGCTGCCAGCGCGGTCCGCCGTCGCGGCGCGGCGCTCGCCGGGAGCCCCGGCCACAGGGTGAGGACCGCCCAGGCGAGGGTGGCGCCGAAGAGCGCCACGGCGAAGGTCAGCAGCGGGGCGCCGCCGATCGCAGCCCAGCCCCGGGTGGGGGCGGTGGCCTGGCTCATCGCGATCCTGCCCCACGGGAAGCCGCCCCACGGCCAGCGGTCCCTGAGCGCCTCGAGCGCAACCCACCAGCCCGCGACCGCGACCGGCCAGCCCGGCAGGTTCAGCAGCACGCGCTGGGCGATCGCCAGCACCGCCAGGATGACCGCCGAGGCGGCGGCGAGCGCGATCCATGCGTACCAGGCGACGTTGAGCACCCACGCCAGCAACGGGAAGAAGAAGGCAATGCCGAAGACCAGCCCGACGGCGAACGAGGCGCGCAGCGACCGGCCGGACAACGCGATCGCGAGCAGCGCGGGCCCGGCCGCGGCAAGCGGCCAGATACCGGCCGGCGGGAACGCCGCGGCGAGCGCCAGGCCGCCGGCCAGCCCGGCCGCGAGCGCCCAGCGCAGCCGCAGCGGCGGGCTCGCCCGCCGCGCGGCTTCCGGCGCGGTGCCCGCGCCGGCGTCGGCCTGAGCTGGGATCACCTCCGCAGGGTAACCGGGATGGCGACGCCGTGCGAAGTCGGCGGCTGTTACACGTGCCTCAGCCTCTCAGCCCGGAATATTCGCGGTGGCCGCCGCCTTTGGCCTTGTCGGAAACTTCCCGGCGGACGGCAGGTGACAGTTGAGCAGGCGTGGCGCGATCTTGTTCGCGGCGATGGGTGTCATCTGGGGCATCCCGTACCTGCTGATCAAGGTCGCGGACAGCGGAGTGTCCGTACCCGTGCTCGTCTGGACGAGGGTCACCGTCGGGGCTCTCATCCTGGTGCCGGTGGCCCTGGCGCAGGGCGCCTGGCGGCCCGAGGGACGCGCGCTGCTGCGCCGTTACTGGCCGTGGGTCTTGTCCTACGCCCTCATCGAGATCATCGCGCCGTGGGCGCTGCTGTCCACCGCGGAACACCGGCTGTCCAGCTCGACGAGCGGCCTGCTGATCGCCTCCGTGCCTGCTATCGGGGCGCTGCTCGCCTGGTTCATCGGCGGCGAGCGGCTGAGCAGGGCCCGGGCCGCCGGGCTCGCGCTCGGGTTCGCCGGCGTGGCGCTGCTCGCTGCCCCCAACGCCGGGCGAGGCGACTTGCTGGCCGACGCCGAGGTGCTGCTTACCGCGGTCTGTTACGCCGCGGGACCGATGATCGCCAACCGCAAGCTGGTCGGCGTGCCGAGCATCGCGGCCAACGCCACCTGCCTGGTCATCGCCGCCGTCGTGTACACACCCGCGGCGGTGCTCACCTGGCCGCACACGGTTCCCTCGGCGCGGGTGCTCGCCGCGCTGGCAGCGCTCGGCGCGGTGTGCACGGCGGCCGGGCTGGTCGGCTACTTCATGCTCATCGCGGAGATCGGCGCGGCGCGCGCCACGGTCGTCACCTACCTCAACCCGGCGGTGGCGGTCGCGCTCGGCGTCGGGATCCTCGGCGAGCAGCTCACGCCGGCCATCGGCGTGGCGTTCGCGCTTATCCTTGCCGGATCGGTGCTGGCCACCCGCGGCCCGGCGCGGATCGGCGCCCCGGCTGACGAGCGGACTCGAACACAGCCCACCGCCCCGGCCCCCGAGACTTAGCCAGGTACAGGGCGGCGTCGGCATCGGCGACCATGGTCGCCGCCGCGGGCGATCCCGCGGCGCGCTCGACGACGCCCGCGCACGCCGAGATGCCGACCCAGCCGATGCGCAGTGAGACCGGCCTGCACAGCTCGGCAAGGATGGCGGCGGCGAGTGCGACCATGCCGCGTTCGCCCGGCGAGGGGTCGGCAAGCACGATGAACTCGTCACCGCCGATGCGCGCGGCGAGCGCGTCGGCATCACGCGCCACGGTGGCGATCCGGTCGGCCACGGCCACGAGCAACTCGTCGCCGGCGTCATGGCCGTACCGGTCGTTGACCGCCTTGAAGCCGTCGAGGTCCAGATAGCACAGGCCGATCCGGCCGCTGCTGCCGTCAGCGAGCATCGCGGACAGCCGGTCGAACGCGGCCGCGCGGTTCGGCAGGCCGGTGAGCGGGTCGTGCATCGCCTGGTGCCTGAGCTGGTCGCTGATGATCTGCTGGGCGTCGAGCTCGGCGCGCCTGATCGACTCCTGCTCCTCGAGGGTCCGGTCGCGCAGCGCGCGCACGTACCCGTTCGCGAGGGCCTCGGTGACCGCCGCGACGCGCTGTTCCATGTCCTCTTCCCCGGCGCGCGTCGCGCCGGCCCGCGCGGCCGCGGCGAGCAGCGCGGGCAGCCGCAAGATCAGCACCCGGAGGCTGCGCCCGAGCACGTCGGCACCGACGAAATCCGCCTTGACAAGGGCATGCCCGACGGCGGCGGCCTGCCGTGGCCGGAACGGCGAGCCGAGCAGGATCGAAACGAGCGCGGCCGACTGCCTGGTGAGAAAGCTCCGCGCGGCCGGCATCTCCATGGGAATGTCGGTGCCCGCGCCAGCCGGCTCGTCCCCGGCGACGGCGAGCGCGGCTAGCCACATGCGGGCGAGCTGCGCCTCCGGTGGCGGCGCCGGAGCGGGAATGGGCCCGGAGACCCGCGCCGCGACGGAAACACGCGGGCCAGGTGGCCGCGGTGCGAGCGGGACCGCGAGGTGAGGGTAGTGCCGCGTCTCGTTCAGCGCCGTCTCGGCCATAGGTACGCTCCTGGGTGACCCGGGATCAGGCTGCGGTCGATCTGAGCGTCACTATAGGCGATCTCTTTGATACGCGTTGTGCTTATTCCAATAATCCGTTACCGAGTGCTCGCTGTGCGCTCTCGGCCATCTGCGATCCTGGGACCCTGGGTCATAAGTCGTCTCTCCGGGTAGGTGCCGTACATGGCCAGATGGGAAAGTGGGGACGTGCAGGACACGGATGCGGCCCGGCAGGCGGCCAAGGTCGCCGTCGAATTGTCGGAGCAGGAACAGCCGCCGGACCCGCGCCGGCTGGTCAGGGCGCTGCGCGGCGTGGGCCGCTCGGCCGCCCGGGTCGCGGGCAGTGCGCGGCGTGGCGCGGGATCGGCAGGCCGCGGCGCGGCGTCGCTGCTCAACTGGCTGACCGCGCAGGTCATCGCCATGGGGCCCCGGCTGCGGATCAGGGACCAGGCCACGCTGCGCGCCCAGTTTCCGGGCCGCTCCGACGAGGAGATCGGCGAGCTGCTCATCGATCACGCGGCGCGCGCCTCGATGGCGGTCGGCGGGGCCACCGGCGCCTGGGCAGCGCTGCCCGTGCTGCCCGCGTTCCCCGTAGAGGTGGCGGCCGAGACGCTGGCGGTGGTGGGGATCGAGCTCAAGCTCGTCGCCGAGCTGCACGAGGCGTACGGCGCGCCGGCCAGCGGCAACGCCGCCGAACGGGCGCGCGCGTACCTGGCGGCCTGGGCGCACCGGGGCGGCGTCTACACGATCCCCGGCGGACTGCTGCTCGTTGCCGGGACGCCGCTGGCCAGGCAGCTGCGGCGGCGGCTCGCGGCCCGGGTTCGCCGGTCAACGTTCTCCCTCGCCCCGCTGTTCACCGGGGCGATAGCCGGCTCGATGCTGAACCGGCGGGAGACGAGGAGGCTGGGCCGGGACATCGTCGCGGACCTGCGGCGCGGTCCCGTCGTGCGGGCTGAGGTGGTCGGCAAGCCGCCGCTGACCGGTCCACGCGATTGAGCGCGGCTGCGGGGCCGCCAGAGCGGTCGCTATCTGTCGGCGCCACGTCGCATGCCGGTCCCAGCCTGGCCTACAAGAGCGCCAGGGGCCGCTGGGTGCTGGCGGCCACGGTCCTCGGCTCTGGCATCGCCGCGCTCGACGCGACCGTCGTCGGCATCGCGCTGCCCGCGATCGGCAAGGATTTCCACGCGTCCGTCTCCAGCTTGCAGTGGGTCGTCGACGGCTACACGCTCACCCTGGCCGGGATGCTGCTGCTCGGCGGCGCGCTCGGCGACTCGTACGGCCGCCGGAAGGTCTTCGTGATCGGCACGATCTGGTTCGCGGTCGCCTCGCTCCTCTGCGGCCTGGCGCCCGGCACCGGGATCCTGATCGCCGCCCGCGCGCTGCAGGGCGTGGGCGGGGCGCTGCTCACCCCGGGCAGCCTGGCGATCCTGCAGGCGTCGTTCACCCCTGATGACCGCGCGAGGGCGATCGGCGCCTGGTCCGGGCTCGGCGGCATCGCCACCGCGATCGGGCCGTTCCTCGGCGGCTGGCTGATCAGCGCCGTCTCCTGGCGGCTGGTGTTCTACATCAACCTGCCGCTGGCGGCGGCGGTCATCGCCATCTCGCTGCGGCACGTTCCCGAGTCGCGTGCCCCCGGCCCCCGCAAGCCCCTCGACGTGATGGGCGCGATCACGATCAGCCTGGCCCTGGCCGGGATCACTTACGGCCTGATCGAAGCGTCGTCCAGCGGCTGGACGTCCGTGCCGGTGCTGACGAGCCTGCTGGCGGGGGTCGCGGCGTTCGCGGTCTTCCTCCGCGTCGAGGCCGGTCACCCCAACGCGATGCTGCCCCTGTCGATATTCAGGTCCCGGCAGTTCTCCGCCGCCAACGCGGTCACCTTCGTGGTCTACGGCGCCCTCGGCGGCGCGCTGTTCCTCGTACCCGTCGTGCTCCAGGAGGCCTGCGGGTACAGCGCGCTCGCCGCCGGGGCGGCTCTGCTGCCGATAACGCTGATCATGCTCATCTTCTCTGCCAGGTCCGCCGCGCTTTCCGCGAGGATCGGCCCGCGGCTGCAGATGACTGTCGGACCGCTGGTGATCGCCGCCGGGCTGGCCCTGTTCACCCGGGTGCACGGCAACGGGGACTACCTGACCCAGGTGCTGCCCGCGGTTCTCGTGTTCGGTGTCGGGCTCGCGATCAACGTGGCGCCGCTCACCGCGACCGCGCTGTCCGCCGCGCCCGCCGAGCACGCCGGCATCGCCTCGGCGGTCAACAACGACGTGGCGCGGGCGGCGAGCCTGATCGCGGTGGCCATCCTCCCGGTGCTCGCCGGCATCACCGGCGACAGCTACCTGCACCCGGAGGAGCTGACCAGCGGGTTCCACAAAGCGATGCTGATCGCGGCCGCGGTGTCGGCGGCTGGCGGCGTGCTCGCCTTCGCGACTATCCGCAATCCGCGGCGTGCCGCCGTGCCGTCGCAACGGCCGCCCGCGGACAGCAACACGCTCGAGTGCCTGCACTGCGGGCTCGACGCGCCACCGCTGCGGACCCGCCCTAGCTGAGACCGGAGGGAATGATCATGACGACGCAACCCGCGCCAACCGGCGGTGGCGTGACGCCCGGGGACCAGGAGGCGACCGCGGCCGTGCGGACCGCCGCGCGCGCGGCCCGCGCCGCGACGGCGGCCCTGGCCAGCGCTTCCGACGGCGCGATCGACGCGGCGCTTGGCGCCATGGCCCGCGCGCTCGACGCCGCCGCGCCTGCCGTCCTCGCGGCGAACGAGCAGGACATGCGGGCCGCCGCTGACCAGGGCCTGCCGACCGGGGTGCGCGACCGGCTGCGGCTTGACGAGCAGCGCCTGGCGGCAATCGCGGCCCAGCTGAAGATCCTCGCCGACGTCGAGCCGGAGCCCGCGAGCCGCACTATCCGCGACCTCCCTGGCGATCTGGTGCTCACCGAGCGGCGCCGTCCTGTCGGCGTGATCGGCGCGAACTTCGAGGCCAGGCCGAACGTCGTGGTGGACATCGCCTCGCAGTTCATCAAGTCACGCAACGCTGGCGTGCTGCGCACGGGAAGCGCGGCGCTGCGGTCGGCGATCGCGCTGGCCGACGAGGTGATCGCGCCAGCGCTCTCCGCGGCCGGCCTCGACCCGGCGGCGATCCAGCTGGTCCGGGTGCCAGGGCAGGCCGCCGCGTACGCGCTGGTGCGCGAGCCGAAGCTGATCCCGCTGGTGATCCTGCGCGGCAGCGGTGACAGCACGAGGGCGCTGGCCGCGGAGGGGGCGGCGCACGGGGTGCGGACGCTGGCGCACGCTGACGGCGGCGGGGTGCTGTACATTCATTCTTCCGCTGAACGGTCCAGTGCCTTCGCCCTGATAGCCGACAGCCTGGACCGGCTCGGCGTGTGCAACCGGCTGAACCTGCTGCTCCTGGACCGGGAGCTGTGGGACGCCTGGCTGCCGGACATCACGGCCCGGCTCGGCGCGCTCGGCATCGCCGCGTCGCTGCCGCCGCACGACCACCCGCTCGGCTATGAGTGGGCGCTCGACTCCGCACGCGAGGCGACCGTCACCATCGCCCCGGCCGGCGGCCCCGCGGAGGCGGCCGCGATCGCCAACGACGAGACCTCGGGCCTCGCCGCGGGGATCGCCGCCACCGACGCGGACGCGGCGGCCGCGTTCCTCGGCCGCTACGCGGGCACCGGCGCCTTCTGGAACGCCACGACCCGGCTGCTCGACGGCTTCAAGCTGCTTCAGGTCCCGGAGACCGGGATCAACATCGACGCCGTTCCCGGCCCGCGCGGCCCGGTGACGTTCCGCGACTTGTCCCTCCGCCAGTTCGTCGTCACGCCCGCAAGCTAGCGGACCACGACCGCCAGCACGCATACGTCGTCGTCGGCGGCGGGCGGCTCCAGGCGGCCGAACAGCGCGATGACGGCGTCGTCGGCGGTCTCGCGCTGGCAGCAGGCGGCTGCCGCGAGCAGTCCGGCGAGCCCCTCGTCGATGTCCCTGCCCCGCCGCTCGATCAGCCCGTCGGTGTAGCAGAACAGGACGTCGCCCGCCGCGAGCTGCTCGTACGCCAGGCCGTACTCCGCGTTCGGCGCGCTGCCGAGCAGCACGCCGAACGGCCGGGGCAGCGGCCGCGCCTCACCACCGGAGACGAGCACCGGCGGCAGATGCCCTGCCTGGGCCCAGCGCAGTGCCGGACGTGCCTGGTCAAGCACGCAGACCACCGCCGAGGCAACGCGTTCAGGGACCTCGTCCGCGCAGACGAGCCGGTTCAGCCAGCCGAGCAGCGTGCTGGCGGGCTGGCCGGTCACGGACAGACCGGACAGCGCGTTGCCGATCCTGGCCATCCCTGCCGCCGCGGCGGCACCGTGGCCGGCGACGTCGCCGACGGCGATGACCGCGCTGCCGTCGGCACCGAGTCGCGCGTCGTACCAGTCCCCGCCGACGTGGCTTTCTGCTTGCGCTGGAAAGTACCGGACGGACACGTCGTACCGGCCGAGGCTGAACTGCCGCAACGGAGTGGGCAGGACCGCCCAGGAGGCGCCCCCCAGCGCCTCCTCAATCCCTAGCTCCCCTGCAGCTTGCATCGCCCCGGCCGCTTCATCAGATCCGTGCAGCGTCACCTGCAACACCCCGTCACCGCTCCGGCAACCGAAGAACATCAAGCGGCATTGCTCTGGAACTGAAAATACAAGCTCAGGAACGACCGTCGGGACGTGTACCAGAACTTGCGTAACGGTTGTTTTCGATGCCGGCAATCGATCGCATCGATGGGTCCTAGCATGGCGGCGTGGACATCCGCGACCTGGACTATTTCCTGGCGTGCTGCGAGACCGGCAGCTTCACCGCCGCTGCCAGGCACGCTCACATCGTCCAGTCGGCCATGTCGAGCGCCATCGCCCGGCTGGAGCGGGAGCTCGGGGTGCCGCTGTTCGACCGCAGCGTCACGCCGATCGTGCTGACCGAGCACGGGGCCGCGCTCCAGGCCGGCGCCCAGCGGATCCTCGAGGCAGTCCAGGCGGCCAGGGACGACGTGGCGGCCGTCTCCGGCCAAGTCCGCGGCACGGTCACGCTGGCCTGCACGTTCAACACGGGGACGCTTGACCTCGCCGACGTGCTCGAGCGCGTCAGGGACCGGCATCCCGGCGTCATCGTCAAGCTGCGCCAGTCCTCATCGGGTTCCGCGGGCAACCTGCAATCGGTCCGCGACGGCTCGGTGGACATCGCGCTGTGCGCCAGCGGCGGCAACGGTCACGTCGGCGACTTGTCGCGCGGCTTCGTCTTCTACGACCTGTGGAGCGAGCCGATGGTGTTCGTGTGCCGCTCGGACCACGCGCTCGTCGGCCGGGACCGGGTCGGCGTCGCCGATCTCCGGGAAGAGATGATCTTGCGCTTTCCGCCGGGCTGGGGCGTCCGGGCCATCGTCGACAGCGCCCTTGGCGACACGCAGTCGGCGTTCGAGATCATCGATTACACGCTGATGATGAGGCTCGCGCGCGCCGGGTTCGGTACCACTCTCGTGCCGGCGTCGGCCGTGGCGGGCGAGCGGGGGGAGGGCCTGCGCGCGATCCCGCTCGACGACCCGACCATGCGGTGGAACCTGTCGGCGGCTGTGAGCGCCGATCGTCAGCTGACCGCCGCCACGAAGACTCTCCTCGCCGCGCTCATCCAGGGCAGCAGGTAACGGCGCGGCCGATCACTAAGTCCTGTTCCCTGTGTGACTGGTTGCGATATTGATGCGGATTTAGCTGCGCGAGGGTCCGCTGGTTGCAGATACTCGGCATGTGGTGGGCGAGGACTTCGCGGCGCTGTTGGCGGCCGCCCAGCGGGGCAGCGAGCAGGCGTTCTCGGTCCTGTGGCGGGACGTGAACCCTGCTCTGCTCCGCTACCTGCGGGTGGTCGCGTCGGAACACGCCGAAGACGTGGCGGCGGAGACCTGGGTCCAGGTGGTCAGGGGACTGCCGAGGTTCACCGGCGACGAGACCGCCTGGCGGGCATGGCTGTTCACGACCGCGCGCCGGCGCCTGCTCGACCAGGTCAGGCTGCGCAAGCGTCACCCGTCAGAGCCGCTGGACGAGATAAGCCCCATGGACATCCCGCGCACGGCCGACGCGGAGCAGGTCGCGATGGACAACATGGCGACCGAGTCGGCGATGGCACTGCTCTCCAAGCTGCCGGAACAGCAGGCGGAGGTGATCTTCCTCCGGGTCATCGCCGGGCTGGACACCGAGGCGGTGGCGGAGATACTCGGCCGGTCTCCCGGGGCGGTCCGGGTGGCGGCGCATCGCGGGCTGAAGAAGCTGGCGACGCTGCTGTCAGGGGCGGGTGTGTCAGAGGCGGGTGTAACGCTTTGACGAGGTTCGGCGTTCCAGACGGTGATATGCCAGACAGCCTCCCGCCACTCGGTTGGGGTCCCGCGCCGTTCGACGAGCGAGACCTCGACGCCGTGCTGGCCGGGAAGACGACCGACGTCGCGGTCGCGCTGCGTCCGGTCGCGGAAGCCCTTGCCGCGCTCCGCGCGGGCCCCGCGGCCGCTGAGCTGTACGGCGAGGCGAATGCCATGGCGGAGTTCCGCGCGCTCGGGCTAGGCCAGTCCGGGCGCCCGGCGACGACCACGCCGCTCGAGGCGCTGCCCGCCGAGGCGCCAGCCCGGCCAGGGCGGCGGTCGGCGCGGCACCGCGTGCGCCCGGCCCGGCGGCATCCCGTGCGGCGCGCGGTCCTGCGGCCCGCGATGCTGTCCGCTGCCGCGGCGGCTGCCGTGATCGTGGCCGCCGTGCTGGTCCCGGGCAACTTCACCGGCCCGCTCCGGGCTATCGCGCACAGGGCCAGCCCGTCAGCAGGCACACGGTCATCGGCGGGCACCACGGGACACTCCTCGGCACCGCGGGTGGAGACAACTTCGGCCGGCCTGGAAACGACGCCACCCCCGTCGGCTACCTATTCGAGCCCGCCGCCGTCGCCCAGCGGGATCTGCAACGCCTTCTACGCCGGCTATTTGCACTCGGGATTGTCGCCCTGGGCTACACAGCGGTACCTGTGGGAGCAGCTCATCAAGCTGGCCCACAGCGACAGCTGGGTCAAGGTTTACCGGTACTGCGCCCCGTACGCGCAGGACCTCTTCCCGGACGCTTCGGTGGGCCAGAACCAGCCGCCCCCGGAGATCGCGCACCCTGGACCGGCGTACCAGAACAGCCTTGGGCAGCAGAACGGCGTCGGCGCGGGCAGCCAGGCCGGCTCAGGCAGCAATCAGGGCGACAGCGGCCAGGGCAATACTCAGGGCGGCCAGCCGACCCCTGGCCCCTGACACTAACTCCCCCAGCGCCTCGATGATGGCGGAGCAGGCCTGGTCGAACGCGGCGCGCTGATCATCGCCCAGGCGATCGAAGACCAGCCGCCGGACGGCCGCTACGTGCCCGGGGGCGGCCGACCGGATGGCGTCGGCCCCGGCCGCCGTCAGCACCACGAACGCCCCCCTGCCGTCGGCCTCGCACTCTTCCCTGGCGACAAGCCCGCGGTGCTGCATGCGGGTGAGCTGATGGGACAGACGGCTTTGCTCCCAGTTCAGCGCCTCGCAGATCTGGAACGGGCGGCGCCGCTGCTGAGGCGCCTCGCTGAGCTGCACGAGCACCTCGTACTCCGGCAGGGTGAGCCCGGAGTCCTGCTGCAGCTGACGGTTAAGCCGCGCCAGCAGCAGCGAGTTCAGCCGCAGGTAGGTGCGCCACGTCCGCTGTTCGTCCGCGGTGAGCCACAGACCGGTCATGCGCCCCAGCATAGCCAGGTAATTAATGACAAATCATTTACGTGCTCTGGCCGGTCGAGCCGCGCGGCCTGCCGAGAGGCGGCCGAATCGGCCGAATCGGGTCCACCGCGTGGTGGCGCGGCCCAGACCACAGGGCAGGCACCGCGTCGATGGCCTCCGCGATCTGGTAGGCCTGCTGCTCGTAGTTGACCCGCCAGCCCACGAAGTCTGGCCATGCGTCGGCTGGGTCGCGGCTCATCTTGAAGCCGACGTCGTCCAACCGCGCCACAGCGTCAAGGAACTCCTCGAAGGTCAGCGTGATCCCCGCGTCGGGGTTGGCCTCAGGAGGCACGTCGAAGCCCATCGCCCGCGCGATGCGGCGGAAACACTGGAACCCGCCGCGCAGGCAGAGCCTGGCGGGCACGGTCGGGGCTTCTTCCGGGGCGAGCGAGAGGATGAGCGCCGCGGAGTCGAGCACCGAGAGCAGGGAGGTCACCCAGGAGGAGAGGCCGCCCGGCGAGCGGAACCTGACGAGCGGCAGGTAGGTGCTATGGCTTTCCGCGACGTCCGCGGCCCAGCGTTCCCAGTTCATATACAGCTCGGGCAGCGTGTTGATCGTCGAAACGCCCGTACCGAGCGCGTAGTGGGTGCGCGCGAGCAGTTCCGGTCCCCAGGCGGGAAAGCCGCCCCGGGCATTGAGCAGCGTGATCTCGGTCTCCCGCCGGTTGAACGCGTTGTACAGCGTCGGCAGGTAACCGATCTGGAGCGCCACGATGACCAGCCCCGACCCGGCAGCGAGGAAGACGATCACGGCCGGCGCCGCGCCCTGCGGCTCGGCAAAGCCGAGCGTGAAGATCGACGAGCCCGCGTCGATGAAAGCGGCCGCGATACCCCGACCGGTCATCGGCCACAGCAGGAGCGTGTAGCCGACGAAGATAAGCGTCAGCCAGCCGAGGAGCTGCGTTATCAGGATGGCCGCCGCCTGGGTGGCGAGGATCCGGTCCCTCCTGATGTAGTCGGGGATGTGCCGTTTCACGAGCCGGTAGGCCGCGACGACCACCCGGTCCACCCCGCGGGTCAGCCAGGAGCCGACCGGCCTGGGCACTATCAGCGTGCCGATCACGCTGCTCCAGGCGGTGAGCAGCAGCAATATGCCGCACACCGCCGCCACCCACCGGGCGGCGAGCGGTACGATCATGCGCCCGATCGTACGGTGCCGCGGTAGGCAGCGGCGAGGGGGAGGAACAGGTCGTCGACGATCGACGCGAGCCGTTCCGCCGGCACCGGCTTGAGGGTCATGAGCAGATCATGGCGCATCAGGTCGAACGGCATCGACAGGACGGCGGAGGGAACCTTGTCCAGGTCGAGCTCACCGCGCTCATGCGCACGCCGGTAGATGTCATCGGACCACATCGGACGGTCTCCCAGCAGCCTGGCGCGCACGTCCGCCGGGCTGAGGCCCGTGCTGGCCAGCAGGCCGGTGAAGGCCGCCGTGACCACGGCGGTGAACGAGGACCGCTGGTCGTTGACGCTGCCGAGCAGCGCGAGCATGTCGCCGCGCAGGCTCCCGGTGTCGGGGATCTCCACCGGGTGCGTCCTGCCGTACTCCGCGATGGCGGCGAGCACAAGGTCGTCCTTGCGCGGCCAGCGCCGGTACAGCACCGCGACTCCGGTCCTGGCGCGGGCCGCGACGGACTCCATGGTCAGCCGGTGAAAGCCGACATCGACCAGCTCGTCCCAGGCGGCTGCCAGCAGCGCTGCTTCGAGCTCCTCGCCGCGCCGCCGCTGCCGATGCGGCTGGTCGGTCACGCTCATCAGGATAACCATCTCTAATAAGAGATGCTGGCATTCCTTATCAGATCTTCCTAGTCTAAATAAGAGACGAATACATCTCTTATTCGGGGAAGGTCACCATGCCGGCGGCACCAGCACCGGACCAGGACAGGATCGACCCGGAGGTTCTCAAGAGGGCGCTGATCCTTGTCGTCGGCTTCCTCGCGGTCATCTTCGACACGACCATCGTCAGCGTGGCGCTGCACACCCTCGCCACGCAGTTGCACGCGTCCGTGCCGACCATCCAGTGGGTGACGACCGGCTACCTGCTCGCGCTCGGCATCGCGGTGCCGCTTTCCACGTGGGGGCTGCGGCGCTTCGGCGGCAAGCGGTTGTGGCTGGCTGCACTCACGGTCTTCCTCGTCGGCTCGATCGGTTCCAGCCTGGCGTGGAATGTCGGCTCGCTCATCGCCTGGCGGGTGGTGCAGGGCGTTCGGCGGCGCGATTCTCACCCACCTCAGCTGGCGGTTCATGTTCTGGGTCAATGTGCCGTTCTGCGCGGCGGGCCTCATCCTCGCCGCGCGGTTCATGTCAGCAGACAAGCCCGGCCCGGGAACGCCACGGCCGCGCCTGGACCTGGCGGGCCTCGCCCTGCTCGCCCCGGGCATCGCGGCGGTCATCCTCGGGCTGAGCAACGCCGGCAGCGCCGACGGCTTCGCGCACCCCGACGTCATCATCCCGCTCGCGATCGGTGTGGCGCTTACCACCGCGTTCACCGCATACGCGCTGGGCCTGGCCAGGCGGCACGGACAGCCGCTCGTCGACGTCAGGGTCCTCGCCCGCCGTCCAGTCGCCTCGGCGTCGGCGGTGCTGTTCTTCTCCGGGTTCTCGCTGTACGGCGCGATGCTCCTGCTGCCGCTCTACTACCAGGAGGTGCGCGGCGCCTCGCCTCTGACGGCCGGCATCATGCTCGTCCCGCAGGGCGTCGGCGCCCTGCTCTCGCGCGGCCTGGCCGGCCGGCTCACCGACAAGATCGGCGCGCGCCCGATCGCCGTCGCCGGCTTCCTCATCGTCGCCGCCTCGACCGTTCCCTTCGCCCTCGCCGGGCCGGGCACCTCCGCGTGGCTGCTCGCGCTCTGGCTGGTCATCCGGGGCTTCGGCCTCGGCGCGGTCACCATCCCCGTGATGGCCGTCGCCTTTCTCGGCCTCGACAAGCAGCAGATCGCCCACTCGAGCGTGGTCACCAGGACGGTCCAGCAGATCGGCGGCTCGTTCGGCACCGCGGTCCTCGCCGTCATCCTGTCCGGCGCCGTCGCCGCCCGCCACGGGGACCTCGCCGCCGGGTTCGGCATCGCGTTCTGGTGGGCCACCGGATTCTCCGCCCTCGCCGTGCTGCTCTCGCTCTGGCTCCCCGGCGGTTCACATAGAACTTGGAGGTTTCTCCCACACTCTGTTCACTTGGCCGTGCTG
Source organism: Trebonia sp. (assembly GCA_036271115.1). Classification (GTDB taxonomy): domain Bacteria; phylum Actinomycetota; class Actinomycetes; order Streptosporangiales; family Streptosporangiaceae; genus Trebonia. The sequence goes on along the minus strand of DATBBI010000161.1, from coordinate 223 downwards.
GGCTGGCGCGATGACATCCGACGACGCGGATCTGCTCGTGGTGGACGACGAGCCGTTCCTGCGGGACGCGGTGGCGGCGTCGCTGCGCTTCCTTGGCTTCGGGGTGACCGCCGCGGAGAACGGAACGGACGCGCTGCGCCTCGCCCGCGGTCAGCGCTTCGACCTGGTGATCCTGGACGTGATGCTGCCGGACCTGGACGGGTTCGAGATCGTCCGCCGGCTG
>DATBBI010000160.1:0-1679 GCA_036271115.1 Trebonia sp. | reverse complement strand
TGCCCGCGGCGGGCGCGGCACGAGGCCGCACCCGCCTTGGACACTGCGCGCCCGGACGGTGAGCGCGAGATCAGTAGCCGTAACCTCCGCCGCCGGAGGTGGCCTTGGCGGTGGAGCTCGCGCCCGCCGCCGCTGCGGGCGTCGAGCCGGAGACCGTCATCTCCCACCACACGCCGCCGGAGAGGTTCTTGCCGTTGCCCGTGGCCTGCCCCGGGCTCTTGTCGCCGACGTAGGTGTAGAGCGGGTGACCGAGGTAGGTCGCCTGCTTGGTGCCGTCGGACCGGGTGATGGTGCTCAGCGTGCCGGTCACGCCGGAGCCTGCGGTGAGCGGGCCCTTGACCGGCGGCCAGTAGGTCGCGCACTGGCCCGAGCAATTCGACTTGGTCGAGGTGTCAGGGACGAACCAGTACAAGGTCATGCCGCTGGAGTCGACGAGCACCTGCTGATTGCCGATGGTCTTCTGGCTCACGGTGCTCCCGCCGGCCGCGGCCGGCGCGCTGCTGCTGCTGTTGCCGCCCGCGGCGGGTGTGTTGGCTGTGGTGGCCGTGCTGCTGGCCGAGCTGGCGCAGGCGGACACGGTCAGGGCAAAGGCAGCCAGGCCGGCCGCGCCCCATATCTTTCGCATCGGAATAATCTCCCCTTCACAGTGCTCGTGATCTCCCGTTAGGGATCACGTGCGATTGCTCGTTTCAGTTCATCGCGGGTTAACCCGGTCAGCCGGGCGGTCAGCTCGTATCGGGCGGCGGCAGGCCGAGCTGAGCGCGGATGACCCGGACCGCGTCTTCCACCGGCCCGTTGGCCGCATCCAGCCGCCGCTGGTACCCGCGCAGCTCGCGCAGCGACGTGACACCCGCCGCGGTGCTGGTCAGCTCGGCCCGCGCCTGGTTGACGCGGTAGAGCAGGCGGACGAAGGGTTCGGTCCGCGGCGGGAACGAGAGCGCGATCAGCTGGCGGTCGAACCGGCGCTCGGTAACGACGGCGGCGCGCAGGTCGGCCCGCGCCGCGGCCAGGTCGCCGTCCTTGATGTGGTCGTCGAAGCCGTCGAACTCGTGGTCGAGCTCGCGGTTCGCCGGCCGTGCGATGGCCATGTACCTAGCGGCCATCGCGGTGAGCTCGGCCGTCGTGCCGGCCGTGCCGTGGGCGGGGGGCGCGCTGCTGGCGCAGCCCGCGGCGAGCAGAGCGGAGCCGAGCAGCACCGAACCGGCCGTGACCAGGCTGGTCCCGGCGGCGCGCCCCTGCTTGTCCGTCACTGTGCCTCCGACGAGGACACGTCCACGATCGGGGGACGGTTCAGTCGGTTAACGACAAATCCAGGGGCACCCTGGTCAGACCGCGTGCCCGCCGCCGATGAGGCTGCCCACCGCAAACGTCACCCCGACGGCCAGCGCGCCCAGGGCGAGCTGGCGCAGGCCCGAGGCCAGCAGCGGGCGGCCGGTGAGCCGGCCCACCACCATGCCGCCGGTCAGCAGCGCCACCGCGGCGACGCCCAGCGCGGCGGCGAGGGTGGACAGGCCCGCCAGGTAGGGCAGCAGCGGGATGAGCGCCCCGGCGGAAAACGCGATCAGCGACGAGAAGCCCGCGACCAGGGGCGACGGCAGCTCGAACGGGTCGACGCCGAGCTCCTCGCGGGTGTGCACGCGCAGCGCGGTGTCGGGGTCGGAGGATACCGCGGCGGCCAT
>DATBBI010000159.1:0-4668 GCA_036271115.1 Trebonia sp. | reverse complement strand
CTACCTGGGCATGGTGTCGTCGATCAAGCCGGAGGACCAGTTCACCCGGTGGCGCAGCGAGTACGAGTCGGACATCCTCGTCGCGCTCGCCTCGCTGGCCGGGGAGCGGATGTACTTCGACAGCGACAGCTCGTCCGGCGTTTCCGGTGACCTGGACCAGGCCACCACCGTCGCCTCCTACATGGAGGGGTACTGGGGCATGGGCAAGACCGTGTCCTCGGCCGCCTCGGCTCGCCGACTGGAGGCGGGCACCCCGGGTGGCGGCAACCGGGCCGCCGCGCCTGGCGCCGGCGGTGAAGCGCACGGGCCGTCGCCGTTCGGCAGGCTCGCGGACCGGATCGAGGACAACCTGTCCGTCCTGCTCGACCGGGTCCAGATGATCCTGCGCGAGAACGAGCGGTACGTGCTCGCGCTCGCGCACGCGCTCGAGACCTACAAGACGCTCAGCGGCGAGGACGTCACGGCGATCTTCGAGGGCGGCAGCGGACCGCTGGTGGACGGCGCCCCGTACGCCGACGACGAGTTCATCGCGAGGCTCAGGGCGTACCACGTGGCGGCCCAGCGCGCGCACCGCGACCACAACACGCCACAGATTCCGCTGCCGGCCGCAACGCCGGCCGCGGCACTGGTGAGCGGCTCGCTCCTCGCGGACGGGTACGGCAGCCAGCCGAACGGCAGCGGCGACGGCTCGCCCGCGCCGACGTACGAGCCGCCGACGTACGAGCCGCCGTCGTACGGGCAGCCGGACGGGTCGGCCTGACACCCGGCCGACGAGGCCTGCGGACAAGGGGATGCGCGCGCGGCATCGCGTCCGGCTCGCGGTCAACCTGGCCAACGGCGCCACGCTGGCCGGGGTTGGCGTCGCGCTGGCCGGGCGCGCCCGGGTGGCACAGGCGGCCGACGGGCTGCTGACCGGCACTGGCTACCGGCTGCCAGTGCCGCCCGCTCCGGCTTTCACCATGGGCAACGTGATCATCACGCGCCGCGACGAGCTGGACACCGGCAGCAGCCTGTTCCGGCACGAGGCGCGCCACACCACGCAGTACGCCTGGTGCGGCGGACTGCTCATGCTGCCGCTTTACTTCACCGCGGCAGGCGTGTCATGGCTCGTGTGCGGCGACTTCGGCGCGTGGAACGTTTTCGAGCGCGGCGCCGGGCTCGCGGACGGCGGCTACAGCGACCGGCCGCTGCGGCCGGTTCTCCGGCGGCGTCCCCGCCGTGCTCCTGGCGAGAGCCGTGCGCCTAGCGAGACAGGCCTGCCAGCAACCGTTCCCGGTGACCCCGGTCCCGGTCCGGTACCAGGCGAACATGGCGGAGTGCCCGCCACGTCTTCCCCGTTAGCAGGAACTCATCCGGCCGGCTGAGTGCTGCGATCCCGTTCATGATGGCCTGCTGGTCGGCCCAGTGGCGCTCGGCGGCGGCGCGCGCGTCGGTGACGTCGGTGACCTCCCCGGTCGCCAGGTCGATCGCGGCCAGGTACGCGGTGCCCGCGATGTTGGCCCACACCAGCCCGCCTGCCCAGGCAAGATCGTTCAGCCCCCGCACCCGGCTCCCCTCGAACCGCACGTACACCACCTGCCGCGGTTCTAGCGTCCCGGGGTCCCGGCGCACCAGCTCACCGGTCCCGTCACTGGTCACGACCTCCCCGTCAGCCGCGCAGATGCCCCACCCGTCGCGGTTGTAGCGGACCTTTTCGCGCAGTGCGAAGGTGCCCGCGTCCCACCGGAGCGCGACCCGCTCCCGCCACGTCAGCTGCCAGAGGCTGTCACCCACCCGGCAGATCCCTTCGCCGAACAACTCCGGCGGCAAAGCCGCCCGGGCCGCCACCATGTCCGAGCCGAATTCGTAGCGCCGCAGCTCCGACTGCCCGTAGCTGCCGACCGATTCCCAGACGATGCCGCCGTCGGCGGCGATGAGTCCCTGGGTGAACCCACGCTCGGGATGCGGCACTCGCCGCACAACCTTCACCCGGTGAAACCGCACTCCGCGATTATCCCGCCCTGGATGGCCGTTCCCGAAGGGCCTTCACCAAAGCGGGGATCACCGCGTGCAGGTCGCCGACGACGGCGTAGTCGGCGCGGGCCATCATCGGGGCGGCCGGATCGGTGTTGATCGCGATGATGTGCTTGGCGCCAGCGCAACCCGCGATGTGCTGGATGGCGCCGCTGATCCCGCAGGCCAGGTAGAGGTCGGGAGTGATCTTGGTACCCGTCTGGCCGACCTGCTGGGTGTGCGGGCGCCAGCCTTCGGACGTCACTACCCGCGACACTCCGACCACGCCGCCGAGCAGCGACGCGAGCTCGTCCAGCGGCCCGAACCCGTCGGCGCTGCCGACCCCGCGCCCGCCGCCGACGACCACCCGCGCGCTGGCCAGCGAGGCGCCGCCCGCGCCGGCAGGTGCCTCAGCGGCGCGCACCACGAGGTCACCGTCCGTCAGCGAGGCCGCGACCTGATGCACCACCGCAGAACCCGGTGCGTCGGCGGGCTCCGCCGCACCAGCGTCCGTTGCCACGGTCAGCAGCGCCACCGGCACGTCCAGCACCGCCTCCTCGAGCAGCAGCCCGGCCCAGCGCTGCCGCACGATCTCGAACGAGCCGCCGCTGCCCGCCGAGACGGCGACGCAGTTGGCCGCCATTGGCAGGCCAGTGATCGCACCCACGTGCGCCAGCACCTCGTTGCCCCGGTCTGTCCCGGCGGCAACCACCGCGAAGGCGCCGTCCGCCAGCGCGGCCAGCACACGCCCCCACGCCTGCGGTGCGTAGCCGTCGATCCCTGACACCGCATGGACGTCATCGACCCCGTAAGCGGCGAGATCGCCCGCCGCCGGTTCGCCGAACACCACGGCCGCCAGCCCGCTACCCAACTGGGCCGCCACGCCGCGCGCGAGGGTCAGCGCCCTGAGCGAGGCGTCCACCACATTGCCGCCGTCGACTTCCACCAGGCAGAACACCGTCATGACAGCACCCCGAGCTCCGCGAGCACCGACACCAGGGCGGGCACGGCGTCGACGCCGTGCCCCAGCACGGTAGCCTCGCGACGCGCGGCCGCGGGTACCCGCAGCGCCGTCGTCCGCAGTCCCCCGCCAGGAGCGGACGACACCGGCACGCGCGAGATAACCGCCCGCTTCGCCCGCAGCCGGCCGGGCAGCGACGGATACCGCGGCAGGTTGATCCCTTCGCGAACCGTCAGTACGCATGGCAGCGGCAGCTCATAGGTCTCGGTGACGCCCCGGTACTCCCGCCGCGCCGCTGCCGATGTCCCCTCGTCGTCCACGGTCAGCGCCTTGATCCCCGTCGCCACCGGCCAGCCGAGCAGGTGCGCCAGCCGGATGCCGACCTGATAGTCCCCGGTGTCGGCGGCCTCGTTGCCGAGCAGCACCAGGTCGAACCCGCCGTCGGCCGCCACGGAGTGCAGGGCCGCGGCCGTCGCGGCGGGCCCCAGCTCCGCCCCTCCCGGCGCCTCGAGCAGGACCGCGGCCGATGCCCCCAGGGCCAGGCAGGACCGGAGCTGCTCCTCCGCCTCGGCGGGCCCCAGCGTCACCACCGTCACCAACCCGCCGAACCGCTCCGCGAGCCGCACGGCCTCCTCGACGGCGCACTCCTCATGCGGGCTGATCGTGAAACCAGACATCCGGGTATCCACGGACAGCCCGTCGGCGGACACGGTGATGGCGCCGCCTACCGTCGGCACCCGCTTGACACAGACCAGCACGTCCATGGCAGCTCACCGCATCCGGGAGCCGGACGTGTCGAACACGGCCCCCGACCCGGCCACGGTCACCGGGTACGTCTCGCCCATGTACTCCACGAGCAGCGAGGTCCCCGTGTCGGCCGCCGCGGGCGGCAGGTAGGCCATCAGCAGGTGCTTGCCCACTGAAGGCCCGGACCCCGCGGACGTCACGTAGGACGGCCGCCCCAGCGCGTCCACCAGCAGCGACCCGTCGAGCGCGAGGATCGGCTCGCCCCCGAGCGCGTACCTCGGGGTCCCGTCAGCGGACACGGCAGAGTCCACGGTCAGCGTGCACAGCACCGCGTCCGGCGCCACCTCCCGCTGCGCCAGGTACGCGTCCTTCCCGATGAACGACTGCGGCTTGACCCGGGGCCGCGTCATCCCGGCCTCGACGAGGTTGTACTCAGGCGTGAGCTCCGCGCCGTACGCCCGGTACCCCTTCTCGAGCCGCGCCGTCGTCGCGTACACGCCGATACCCACCGGCACCAGCCCGTGCGGCCGCCCGGCCTCCCGCAGCAGGTCCCACAACTGCCCGGCCTGCTCGGCGGGCACGTGCAGCTCCCAGCCGAACTCGCCCACATAGGAGATCCTCGAGGCAAGCACGACCGCTCCCCCGATTTCGGTGAATTCACTGATCCCGAACGTACGCGGCGGACTCTGGTCCCCATCACGCGTCACCGAGGTGAGCACGTCCCAGGCGCGCGGCCCCCACAGCCCGAGCGTGGCCCACCCGGAGGAGACGTCCGCGAGCTGGGCGTTGTCAGGCAGGTGGTCGGCGATCCACTTGGCGTCGCTGCCGCCGGTGGATGCGCCGGTGACGACACGGAACGACGTCGCGCCCAGGCACATGATCGTGAGGTCGGCGACGAAACCGCCCTCGTCGTTGAGCAGGGATGTGTAGACCACCCGGCCGACCGGGACGTCGAGCTGGGCGACGGC
>DATBBI010000158.1:0-1869 GCA_036271115.1 Trebonia sp. | reverse complement strand
TCTTCCACCCTGATCATGATCATTCGGAACGTACGCGGCTGACTCAGCTAGCCAACTCGCTGGACCTGGTGATGACGGGCGGCAGCGACGATCACGGTGCCTTCAACGACAGCGGTCTCGGCAGCGAGACGACGCCGCCCGAGCAGTACGAGCGGCTGCTGGCGCTGGCGACGGGCGCCCGCCCCGTGACCTCCCGCGGGTGGCGGGCGGGGGCAGAGCCGCGATGACGTTCTTCTTGCAGGCGTTCGTCACGCTGTTCGTGATCATCGATCCGCCCGGGATCGTGCCGGTGTTCCTCGGGCTGACCAGGGGGCGGTCGGCCCGGACGCGCAAGAAGCTGGCCTGGCAGGCGGCGGTGGTGGCGTTCTCGGTGATCGTCGCGTTCGCGCTGTTCGGGCGGGCGATCCTGAACTACACGCAGGTCGGGCTGCCCGCGCTGGAAGGCGCCGGCGGGCTGCTCCTGCTGCTCGTCTCGCTGCAGCTGCTCACCGGCCGGACGGAGGAGCCGACCTCAGCGGAACGGGACAAGGCCAACGTGGCGTTCGTGCCGCTCGGCACGCCGCTGCTCGCGGGCCCCGGCGCGATCGTGGCGACGATGCTGTACGTGCAGCGCGTGCACAGCGTGCTCAACGGGGTGGCGCTCGCGCTGGCCATCTGCGCCGTGGCCGTGGCGGCCTGGCTGTCGATGCGCTTCGCTGAGGTGATCCACCGGGCGCTGACCGACAACGGTGTCGAACTGCTGACGCGGATCGCCGGCCTGCTGCTGTCGGCGATCGCGGTGCAGCTCGTCGCCCAGTCCGCGCTGGCTTTCGCCGCCCAGGCCGGGTAACCGTGCGCGCCCTTCCGGCGCGGGGCTAAAGTGGCGCGCATGGAAGCGCGGATCGAGCGGCCGGGCGACACCACGGCCTGGGTTATCGGTGACGACGACGAGGTGATCGTCATCGACCCGGGGGAGGACGCCGCCGGAGTGCTCGAGGCGGTGGGCGGCCGGGAGATCCTCGCGGTGATCTGCACGCACGGCCACGCCAGCCATGTCACCGCCGCCATGGAGGTAGCCGGACGCGACGAAGCGCCGGTGGCCCTGCACCCGGCGGACCGGCTGGACTGGCGGGCCACGCACCCGGACGACGCCGCCGAGATCGAGATGGCCGACGGCGGCCGGTTCGAGGTCGCGGACGTGGCGCTTGAGGTCATGCACACGGCCGGGCACTCTCCCGGCTCGGTCAGCCTGTACTGCGCGGACCTCGGTGCCGTGTTCACCGGAGACGCACTGCTGGCCGCAGGCCCCGCGGCACATGAGGGGGAGTTTCCTGACTTTCCCGGGCAGCTGACCGCGATCGGCGAGCGGCTGCTCGACCTGCCGCCGCTGACCCGGGTGCTGCCTGGGCACGGCGAGGAGACCACGATCTCCGCCGCCACGAAGCGGTTCGACGGCTGGGTGACCGCGGGCCCGGCCGTGGGCCCGAGCTAGCCCCCGATGGAGCAGCTCGGTTTCGAGGGGATGCCGAGACGGCTGTACACGTGCACGCCAACCCGGCTGACGACCTGGCTCGACTGCCCGCGACGGTACCGGATGAGCTACCTGGACCGGCCCGCGCCGCCGAAGGGGCCGCCGTGGGCGCATAACAGCCTCGGCGCGAGCGTGCACAACGCGCTGGCCGGCTGGTGGCGGCTGCCACTGCCCAGGCGGACCTCGCACGCCGCGGGCGCGCTGCTCCAGCAGGGCTGGATCAACGAGGGCTACGCGAGCGACGACCAGTCAGCGAAGTACCGGGACTGGGCGCGCCAGCTGGTCGAGGGATACACCGCCGGCCTCGACCCGGCCGACGAGCCGGTCGGCGTGGAGCGCACGGTGGCGACGCGCACCGA
>DATBBI010000157.1:0-1600 GCA_036271115.1 Trebonia sp. | reverse complement strand
GCACGGATGCGAACGGCGCGGACGCGGAAGGCGCAGTGGCTAGTCGATCGTGACGGCGCCGCCGTCGGCGTTGACGGTGATCCGGTACCGGGACGATGAGCTGTTAGTGACCGTGATCGCGGCGGGCTGGGCGGGTCCGGTCATCTGGACCTGGGACGGCGGCTCGGGGATGTTATCGACGTGGTAGCTGTAGCCGGCGGGCAGCTGCAGCGTCACGCTGCCGCCCTCGGTGGTGATGTTCAGGTTCGACGGCGCCGTGGTGAGCTGGAGGTTGACGTTGTTGCCGCCGCTGTCCACCGCGATGTTCTGCGCCGCCAGCGTGCCGTCGACCTGCCCGCCGCCCCCGTAGGGGCCGTTCGGGGCGCTGTCGGTGTTGAGGCTGACATTGCCGGTCAGCCCGTCGACGGTCAGGTCCCCGCCGCCGGTCTGTAGGGTCGCGTCGGAAATGCCGGTCGCCGTTATGTTGCCGCCGTTGCTGGTCACCGTCACCGGTGCCCGCGGCGGAACGTCGACGGTCGAGCTCAGCGCGCAGTTGTAATTGGGGCAGGTGAAGTTGATCCTGGTCCCGGTCGGCGTCTGCGCCGTCACGAGAACGGGGCGCTGGCCTGAGTAACTCAGGCCGTACCAGACGGTGCCGCTGCCGGTGAACCGCGCCGCGCTGGGCGCGACACCGCCCTGCAGGGTCACGTCGCCGCCGTAGACGTTCATGTCCAGACCGCCCTTGACACGTACCGGGGCGTAACTCACCGCGTAGCTGCCCTGGGACGCCTTGCTGATGATCGCGAAACAGGTCCAGGCGAGCAGGGCGAACGAGAGCGGGACGCCCAGCAGCAGGATGATCCGGCGCGCTGGCGTCATGAGCAGCTCGCGGGCGGCGGGCTGGACAGCGGCCGGCAGGAAACTGGTCATGACGTGACCCCGTTCAGGTAATGGAGGACCGCGAGCACGCGGCGGTGGCCGTGCTCGTCCGATACGAGTCCGAGCTTGCTGAAGATGCTGTTGATGTGCTTTCCGACGGCGCCGCCGCTGACGACCATCGTCTCGGCGATGGCGGAGTTGGACCGGCCTTCGGCCATCAGCGCGAGGACCTCGCGCTCACGGCTGGTCAGCACGGTGAGCGGACTGCGGCTGCGGGCGAGCAGCTGGGCCACGACCTCGGGGTCGAGCGCGCTGCCGCCCTCGGCCACCCGGCGCAGCGCGTCGAGGAACTCCGCCACGTCGGCCACCCTGTCCTTGAGCAGGTATCCGACGCCGTGCGGGCTTCCGGAGATCAGCTCGGTCGCGTACCGTTCCTCCACCCACTGCGACAAGACGAGCACGCCCGTGTCCGGCCAGCGGTCCCGGATCACGAGCGCGGCGCGCAGCCCCTCGTCGGTGAACGTCGGCGGCATCCTGACGTCGACGACGCACACGTCCGGGGTGCACGCCTCCACGGCGCGCATCAGCCCCTCGGCGTCCGTCTCAGCGGCGACAACCTCGTGGCCGGCCTCTGCCAGCAGGCGGGTCAGCCCCTCGCGCAGCAGGACCGAGTCCTCCGCGATCGCCACCCTCAGCATGGCAGCTCCGCCGCGATGATCGTCGGCCCGCCGTACGGAGACTC
>DATBBI010000156.1:0-2597 GCA_036271115.1 Trebonia sp. | reverse complement strand
AGCACCAGGCGAGCGCCCTCGTCCGCCAGCCGCTGCGCGACCGCCAGCCCGAACCCGTTTGCCGCGCCGGTGATGACCGCGACCTGTCCATCCAGCCCGTATCGCACGCTCATCGGACACCCTCCGCGTCTAGCATCCCTGTGGCGGCCGGGCCGACCGCCCCGGCCATGATGGCCTCGTGCCTGGCAACGATCCTGCTGTCCCACTCGTGGTCGGTGAGCAGGTACAGCTTCTTCTCCCGCACCGCCGTGACCACCTTGTCCGCGACCTCGGACGGCGGCATGCCCTTGGACAGCACGGAGTGCATGTGGTCGCGCAGCGACGCGCCGGACGACGACATGCCGCCCTCGTTGCTCAGCGCGGCCGGCCGGTTCCGTGACCCGTGGAACAGGTTGGTTGCGATGATCCCCGGGCAGATCCCGGTCGCCGCGATGCTGGCGTCCGCCGCCGCCAGGTCCGCGGCGAGCACCTCGGTCATGGCGAGGATCGCGTGCTTGCAGATCCCGTACATGTTGCCCGCCGCGATCACCGAGGTCATCGAGCAGGTGTTGACCACGTGCCCGTCCTCGCCGTGCGCGAGCATCCGCGGCACGAACGTCCTGATGCCGTAGACCACCGACATCAGGTTGACCGACAGCGTCCAGTCCCAGTCCTTGGCGGTTGCCGCCCAGATCGGCCCGTCCAGGTAGCCCTCGACGCCGGCGTTGTTGTGCACGAGGTGGATATTCCCGAACCGCTCCTCGGCCGCGTCGGCCAGCGCCTCGATGTCGGGCAGCTTCGACACGTCGGTGCGCAGCCCGAGCACGGGGACGCCGGCCGCCGACAGTTCGGCGACCGTCGCATCCAGCGCGTCCTGCTGGATGTCGCCGATCACGATGTTCATGCCTTCCGCGCCCCAGCGCGTCGCGAAGGCCTTGCCCATGCCGCTGCCCGCCCCGGTGATGACGGCGGTCTTGCCCGCGAACTCTTCCATGCGCAACGCTCCTTTGCTCGTCAGCCCAAGGGCCTGGACAGGATCCGCACCAGCGAGCCGGGCGTCTGCAGCCGTTTCAGCGCGGACGGCGTGTCATCCAGCGTCACCCGCTCCGACACCAGCCGTTCCACCGGCACCCGCCCCGCCGCGAGGTGCGCGACCGATTCCCGGTACGTCTCGTCGGAGAACGCGCAGGCGCCCGCGATGTGCAGTCCCTCGCTCAGCATCCCGAACAGCGGCAGCGACGCCACCTCGGGCGTCAGCGCCACCTCGACGCAGGTGCCGCCAGGCTCGAGCACCGCGAGCCCTTCGGTGAACGCGCCGGGCGCGGCCGAGCACTCGAGCACCGCCGCGAACCGCGTGCCCGACTGCATGGCGTACTCCTCGACCGATATCTCGCGAGTGTCGATGACCACGTCGGCGCCGACGTCGGCCGCCGCCTGCCGCCGCCCCTCCGACCGCCCGGCCGCGACGATCGGCCCGGCCCCGGCCAGCCGCAGCGCCATGATCGAGTACAGCCCGATCGGCCCGACCCCGTAGACGAGCACCGGGTCGCCAGGCCCGGCCCCCGACAGCTTGACCGCCTGCGACCCGACCGACAGCGGCTCGGCGTGCGACCCCATCTCCAGCGGCAGCTCAGGCGGCAGCGCCACCAGCTGCCTGGCAGGGACCGAGACGTACTGCGCGTACGCGCCCTGGGCGGTGATCCCGATGTTCGGCGCTACGGGGCAGCGGAACGCGAGCCCCCGCGCGCAGATCCGGCACTTGCCGCACGACCCGAGCGGGGAGGCGGCCACCGCCTGCCCCTCGGACCAGCCGGTCACGTTGGCGCCGAGCGCCACGATCCGCCCGCTGAACTCGTGCCCGAGGATCTGCCCAGGCGCGCACTGCCCGTTCTGCACGGAGTGCACGTCCGAGCCGCACAGCCCGCACGCGTCGACGGAGACGACGACATCATCGGGTCCCGGGCTGGGGTCCGGCACGTCGCTGACGGCCGTCCCCTCTTCTTTATCGATATACAGAACGGCCCGCACGTGGCTCCCGCCCTTTCATGACTGTTCAGTGGTTGACAACTGTGCCCGCGCTGAGTGTCGCGCCGCGGCCGAGCGGCGCGACGGTCCGCGCGTAGACCGACAGCCAGCCGCACCCGGCCGGCGCCGCCAGCGGCGGCACAGCCGCCCGCCGCCGGTCCAGCTCGCCGGGATCGACCTCGAGGTCGATCCTCCTGGCGTTCACGTCGATGGAGATCATGTCGCCGTCGCGGATCAGGCCGAGCGGGCCGCCCGCCGCGCCCTCCGGGGCCACCTCGGCGACCACGAGGCCGCCGTTGACGAGCCCGGACATCTGCCCGTCGGTGATCACCGCGACGGACGTGGACAGCCCGGCCCCGTCGATGGCGAACATCAGCGCCGACGTCAGCCCCATGCCGGGGGAGCCGCGCAGCCCGAGCCCGGTGAGCACCACGACGTCGCCGGCCGCGAAGCGGCCGGCCCGCGCCGCCGCGACGCCTTCCTCCCGGGAGTGCACGACCTTGGCGGGCCCGCGGAACGTGAGCGGCGCGTCGTCGGCGACCGTCCGCTTCAGCACGGCCCCGTCGGGCGCCAGCGAGCCGCGCATCACCACG
>DATBBI010000155.1:0-1955 GCA_036271115.1 Trebonia sp. | reverse complement strand
GCTGGCCGCGCTTTCGGTCGCGGCGCCCATCAGGAAGCCCACGGTGACGATGATCCCGCACTTCTCGCCAAGGAACGAGTTGATGTTGGTCGTGTAGTCGCTCTGCGTCGTGGACTGCAGGTACTTGACCGTGATGTTCGGGTTGGCCGCGGCCGCCTCTTGCATGCCCTGCCATGCGGACTGGTTGAACGACTTGTCGTTGATGCCGCCGGTGTCGGTGACCATGCAGCCGAGGAAGCTGCTGCCGGCCGCCGCGGCACTGCTTGTCGACGCCGCCGATGACGACGCGCTTGACGTGCTCGCCGCCGACGGGGCGCTTGACGAGCTCGTGCCGCAGGCGGCGAGAAGCAGGCTCGTCGCGGCTATCGCAGCCGCCGCCATCCACGGGGTATGTTTCACCGTTCCTCCAGGGACCAGATTGCCGGGTGCCCAGGCATCACGGGACTCCCCCTAGCCCAGACTGCCCGAAAGAGTAAAACCTGTAAACGTCTCCTGTGAAGAGGCGCGGTGGCACTGCGGCCTGGTCGTTGCCGAATCGGGACCGAGGTGGTGCTTGTCACGCGGGCAGGTTTGTGCCTTCGTACAGCGCGGTGCCCGGAAACTCGAGCTCGACGGTGAGACCGCCGCCCGGCGTGTCCGCGAGCCGCACCGTGCCGCCGTTGGACGTGACGAGCCGCTGCACGATCGCCAGGCCGAGGCCGGTGCCGGTCTGGCTGCCCGTGCTGAACCGCAGGAAGGCGCGGGACCGCTCCTGCGGAGGCATCCCAGGCCCGTCGTCGGCGATGGTCAGCGTGGTGCCCTCACCGGAGCTGGCCACCGAGACCGTGACGCTTCCGCCGTGGTCGCCCAGCGCCTCGATCGCGTTGTCGATCAGGTTGTCCAGGATCTGCTCCAGGTGGCCGACGCCGAGGGAGACCCGCGCCTTGTCGTCCTCCGCCGCGTGCTCGGTCGCCAGCTTCACGCCGTGCGCGTCCGCCACCGGCTGCCAGGCCGCGACCCGTTCGGCCACCGCGGGGATGAGGTTGACGGGCACCACCCGCTCTGTCACGCTCTCCGCCCGCGCGGTGGCGAGCAGCCCGTCGACCAGCCGCGACAGCCGGGCGATTTCCTCCTGTGCCCCGGCGAGCTCGTCGGCCGCCGTCGGCCCGGAGTCCACGGCGAGCAGGTCGAGGCGCAGCCGCAGCGCGGTCAGCGGGGTGCGCAGCTGGTGCGACGCGTCCGCGAGCATGGCGCGGTGCCCGTGCACCAGCGTCTCGAGACGGCCGGCCATCATGTTGAACGTGGCGGCCATCCGGCGCACCTCTGGCGGGCCGGACCTGGTGACGGCGCGGACGGACAGCTCGCCGTCGGCGATCTGCCGTGCCGCGGTGTCGAGCCTTGCCAGCGGTTTGCTGACCCAGCGGGCGAAGTAGATCGCGATGGCCACGGCGGCCGCCATTGCGCCGCCCGCGAGCAGCGCCAGGTAGAGCCACAGGTCGTCGATGTTCTGGTTCAGCGCCCCGGTGGGGCGCTCGAGCACGACGGTGCCGATCGGCGTGCCGCCGTTCTTGCCGTCGTTCCAGACCGTCTGGACGGCGACGACCCGGTCCTTGGTCAGCTCGGTGGTGGGGTCACCGCGCTCGTCCGCTTCGTTGACGAGCTGTTTCCACGCGTCGCGCGGCACGCCCTGTGACACCACGACGTTGCCGTGGTTGTCGAGCACGAGCAGCTCGTCGTGCTGGCGGGCGGCCGACAGCAGCGCGGCGGACAGCGCCGGAGACGCGGTGTGGTCGCCGAGCCGTTCCTCAGCGAGGACGGCCAGCGACCGCGCGGTGCCGGCCGCGTCGTTGATGAACGCGTCCCGTTCGTGCGCGGCGGCGTTGAACGCGAGCGGCAGTACGGCGGCGACCAGCACCGTCGCGGTCAGCGCGAGCAGGGCGAGGACGATCCGGCGGGTCACGGGCTGGCTGCGGGCC
>DATBBI010000154.1:0-24676 GCA_036271115.1 Trebonia sp. | reverse complement strand
TGTACCTGCGCTCCACCACCCCGTTGGGCGGCAGCATCTCGAACGGGTACTTCTCGTAGGTGAAGAACGGCGGGCCGCCGAGGCCGCGCGGGTTGGCCGGCGGCGTGGTCGCGAAGTTGTACCGGTGGCAGTTGTAGTCGTCGGCCGGCACGACCATGATGTGCCTGGTGTTGTACGGGATCGCCGCGATGATGTCGCCGAACGGGAAGACCCAGGCGGTGACCCGCACGTGCCGGTGCCCGTTCGGCGTCGTCCTGATGCCCGCGTAGCGGAACCCGTGCCACTCGTCGTTGACCTCGATGAGCGACCGCGGGTCGTGGCGCCAGAGCTTCATCGACATGTAGTTCGACGGGTAACCGGGCCGGTCGGTCCCGTCGTCGGGCACGTCGTCGATCGCGTCGAACTGGTGCAGGTTGGAGATGTGCGCGGTGTCCAGGTCGCCGTCCATTGACTGCACCCAGTTGCAGCGGACCAGTTCCTTGTTCGCCGCCACCAGCGACGCGGGCAGTGAGTCGGTGCCGAAGTCGCGGAAGGGCGTCATCGTCTCGGCAGGCCCCATGTAGGTCCAGACGATCCCGCCCGACTCGTGCACCGGGTAGGCGCGCATCCGCACCTTCTCGCAGAACGGCGCGGGCTCGGACGGCATGTCCACGCACTTGCCGTCCACGTCGAACGCCCACCCGTGGTACACGCAGCGGAGCGACGCGTCCTCGTTGCGCCCGAAGTACAGCGACGCGCCCCGGTGCGGGCAGTTCTCCTGCACCAGCCCGACCCGCCCGGTGGTGTCCCTGAACGCGACCAGGTTCTCCCCGAGCAGCCGCACCCGCGCCGGCGGGCTGCCCGGCTCCGGGATCTCCGCCGTCAGGCAGGCCGGCGTCCAGTACCGGCGCAGCAGCTCGCCCATCAGCGTCCCGGGTCCCACCCGAGTGAGGATCTCGTTCTCTTCTGCCCGCAGCATTCCGTACCTCCGATGAGAAGTCCGCCGCAATCATACCAATTCATCTATTAACGAAAATGATTAGAGATATCTAATTCAATGATGGCGCCGAATGATTCCGTTGCCCCTTGCCTCGTCACGCGACATTGTCGTACGGTGATGACCGAACACCATGTCCGGTTTTTCGGATCGAAGAAACAGCCTCGGCGCGTGCATAGTTCCCGGAAGGCGGGTAGACGTGCCAGGTCAGCTATCCGGCGGGTGGGAGTAGCTCATGCCGCAGCCGATCGTGCGTCGCATCGCTCACCGAGCGGTGCAGCTCGCGATCCTGGCTGCCGGGATCTTCTTCATCATGCTGGTGTTCTCTCGGCAGGCGCACGCGGCCACGGACCCCCCGCCGTCGCCAGTCTCAACGGCCAGTTCAGTAGTCGGCTCGACCGTTAACGCCGCGTCACAAGCCCTCACCAGTCAGTCGGGAACCGCGTCCTCAGGCACGGCCAACTCAGTCTCGGGTTCGGCCGCCGGTCCCGCGGGCGCCGCGCTCGTCCCGTCCGCCGGGGCGCCAGCGCAGTCCGCGACGAACGCGTCGGGAACGGTCGGTAAGGCCGCGGCCGGCGCGGCGGCGCCCGCCTCGGCGACGGGCACGTCGTCGCAGCAGCCAACGGCGGTTTCCGCGACGAGTCACCCGACGGATTCGACGACCGGTGGGCAGCCGCTGGCACCGGTCACCGCCCAGGCTGCCCGAGGTGTTCAGCCGGTCGCTGACACCAAGACGGCGAGCCCGCTCGTTTCCACCGCCACGCAGACGCCGACCACAGTGCCGACCACATCGTCCGCCAAGCGGGCGCAAACGGCCGTGACGAGCACCGCGCCGGTGCTACCGAACCTCAGCGGGCTGCCCGCGGCACAGACCACGCCGACCACATCGCCCATGACGCTGGGGCCCGCGACCACGACGGCGGCCCCGGTGCTGTCGACCGCCCGCGGCGCGGTGGCCCCCGCGGCGGCCCCGGCTAAGACGACCAACGGCGGTGCGCTCGCCCCCGCAACCGACGCAGCGGGGCCGACGTTGTCAACCTCCGGCGGTGTGGTGGCCCCGGTGACGAACACGGTGGCACCGGCATTGTCAGGTTCTCGCGGGGCGCTGACTCCGGTGACGGACACCGCGGGTCCGGCGCTCTCGACCTCCAGCGGGGTGCTGGCTCCCGTGACGAAGACTGCGGGGCCGGCACTATCGGGCTCCGGTGCGACGCTGGCTTCGGTGACCAACACTGCGGGCTCCGCGCTGTCTAATTCCAGCGGGGTGCTGGCTCCGGTCACGGACACGGCGGCCCCGATGCTGTCAAGCACTCACGGGGTGCTGGCTACCGTCACGAACACGGCGAGCCCGGCGGTGTCGATCTTCGGCGCAGCGCTGGCTCCCGTGACCAAGACTGCGGGGCCGGTCGCTTCGACAATCGGCGGCGTGCTGGTTCCGGGGAGGAGCACGGCGGCGCCAATACTGTCGACGGTGACCGGGGCGCTGACACCTGTGGCCGGGACTGCAGGGCCGCTGCTGTCGTCCGTCACCGGTGCGCTGGGGCCGGCGGCTAGCACGGTGGCGCCGGTCCTCTCGAGTGTGACCGGCGTCCTGGGTCCGGTGACCGGGATTGCGGGACCGGTGCTGTCGACGGCCACTGGTGCACTGGCGCCCGTGACCGGGACGCTAGGCCCAGTCCTGTCGACGGTGACCGGCGCGCTGGCGCCCGTGACCGGGACGCTGGCTCCGGTCCTGTCGACGGTCACTGGTGGGCTGGGCCCGGTGACCGGCGTCGTGGCGCCGGTGCTGTCGACCGTCAGCGGCGTCCTGGCTCCCGTGACGGGGACGCTGGCGCCGGTCCTCTCGACGGTCACCGGCGCGCTGGCGCCTGTGACGGGGACAGTCGGCCCGCTCCTCTCGACGGTCACTGGCGCGCTGGGTCCCGTCACCGGGACGGTGAAGCCGGTGCTGTCCACGGTGACCGGTGCGGCGGCGCCCGTGACGAACACCTCCGGGGTGGCTATCACCGGGGCGCTGGGTCTCCTGACCGGTACGGTGCCGCCGTCCGGGCCGACCGGAAGTGGCGTGCCTAGCTCCGTGGCAAGCGCAGCGCCGATCGGGTCCACCCCCGGCACGGCAGGGTTGCCCGTCGCTGGTCCGGCGAGCCTGGGTTCGCCGGTCGGCGGGGCCGCGGGGCTCGCCGGCGGCGTGCCGGGGTCGTCGGCTCCGGTAGTCCCCAAGGCCCCGGTGCCGGCAGGCGTGCCCGGTAGCGTCCCGGCTGGCGTACCAGGCGGTGCCTCCGGCGCCGCGGGTGGCGTCGGCGGACAGAGTTCAGGGAGCAGTGGTGTCGCCGTCCTTGGCGGGCTAGCGGCGGCGTTGTTGCTGCTCTTGCTGCTGCTGGCGCGCCGCGCCCAGCTGCAGCCAGTTTGGCGTGCGTATCTGCCGGAGGTTCCGCCGGCGTAAGTCCTTTCCTTCCCCGATGGTTCGTGCCAAGTGCCGGACCTGTGCGTTCGGCACTGATTCAGTGGAAGGAAAGTGACGCACCTTGCGCGTGTGGACGAAGTCCGCGTGCGTGGTGCTTGCCTGGGGCGTCCTGCTGACCCTCGTGGTAGCAGGCATGTCAGGGTCCGTTCCCGGGACCCGGGCGAGCATCCGCATAGCGAGTAGTACTACCGAAGTCACCCAGTACGTGACCGCGGCGTTCCCCACGGCGGCGAAGCCCGCTACGGCGCCCGCGCGGTATGTCGTGCGGCCCGGTGACACACTGTCCGGCATCGCCGGCGCACTGGACGTGCGCGGCGGCTGGCAGGCGCTGTACGAGACCAACCGGACGGTCATCGGCGCGGATCCTGACGTGATCCACCCCGGGACCGTGCTGGTGCTCCCCGGCCGGGCGACCCCGGCCCGCTACACCATCCAGGCCGGCGACTCCTTGTCGGGGATCGCCGCCGCACTGGGCGTGCGGGGCGGCTGGCAGGCGCTGTACGCGGCTAACCGGAAGGTCATCGGTCCGGACCCGGATGTCATTCATCCGGGCACGGTCCTGGTGCTGTCCGGGCGCCCCGGCAGGCCGGCCACCGCACCATCTTCATCGAGGCCGGCAGGCCACCATCAGGCGCACCAGGCGCCGCCGGCGACGCATGCGGTGCGGCCGCACCCCGCGCCGTCGGCGCGGACGAGCGCGCCAGTGCCCGCGGGCATGCCGCAGTGGCTGCGGATCATGCTGCTGGCGGCGGGCCTGCTGATCGGGGCCGCCTTCCTGGCCGAACTGATCCTGGTGATTGCCCGCCGGCGCCGTCAGTCCGCGACCGCGAACGCCCAGCCCGAGAACGCCCAGCCCGAGAACGCCCAGCCGGAGAGTGCCATGCCCGAGACCGTCAGCCCCAGCCCGCCGCGGAACTGCAGGCGGTTCGTCCTCGCCGACTACGACCGCCTGGTCGTGACGCACAACCAGGCCGATGACACGGTCTGCGTACTGCGCCCGCCCGGCGAGGATCCCAGGGCGATCCTGCGGGTCGCCCGTCTCGTCCTGCCGGAGGACCCTTATGAGGAACTCGCCGAACAGCTCGGGGTGCCCGCGAGCTGGCCGATGGAGTGACGCGCTAAAGAGGAGGAAGCGCGGTTCCGGAGCGATTCGACGAGCGCGGCGACGTGCCGGCGATCGTCGGGTGACAGCTCGTCGATGCTGGCGATCAAGAGCTCCCGCTCACGATCGTCCTGGCCCTGGCGCCCCGCGGGTGCCCGGTCGTAGTAGTGCAGCCCGGTCGACTCGGCCGCGGCGGTGCGGACCACCGAGACCGGCGCGTCGAGCCCTTTGGCGAGCGCGTCGATGGTGGCCGGGCGCGGCGGCCGGACCAGGTTGCGCGTGGTCGCGAGAGTGTAGACGGTGGACCGGGGCAGCCCAGCGCGGCGGGCGACCGCGCCATAGGACCAGCCCCGGTCCCGCAGCCGCTGATGGATCAGCCGCTGCAGCGGGTTCATCTCGTCTTGCGGCGGCGAGGCGCCCTCCTCGGGGACGCCTGGCTCGTCGTCTGCGGCGTGCGCCGTCATGCGTATCAACCTAACCATGCGGAGGGCGGAGGGGTTCGTCGTGATTCTCACGTTGACTGATCCGGTCGACCTATTGTACGGTGATGAACGTACAGTTTGCACGTTGAATAACGGGCAAACAAGGAATGCCAAAGGAGGCTCCTATGTCCACCGCCGCCGTGACGCTCGAGGAGCTCGAGTCCGAGCACGCCGACCTGCTCCCCAGCCGCGAGACGCTGTGCTGCTGCCGCCCGTGTGGCTGCGGCGGCCTCGAGATCGTCGTCGCAATCAGCATCTGCCTCTAACCCGCCCGACTAGCCCAGGAGGGTCGGCTGTGCGTGTCAATCGCGGGAACGCGTCGCAGTCGGCCAGGGAGGGCCGCCCGGCCGCATCCGGGCGGCCCTCCCTCTTTTCTGATCTGCCGGAGAGGTGAAGCCTCGTGACTGCTGTCACCCAGACCATGAGCACTGGACTCACGGCGCCCGCGGCTGTTGATGGCGGAGCGGGCGCCGCGCCGCGGCTGGCTGACCCGCCGCGGCTGGCCGACGGCACCGAGCTGCTGGGGGAGTTCCGCGACTCCGGCGACAGCCAGCCGCCGTCACTGGTCCGCCGCCCCGACGGGCAGGTCATCCAGATGTCAAAGCTGCTGTACCTCACCGCCGCCGCGCTCGACGGCCACCGCGACGACGCCGCCATCGCCGCGATCGTCAGCGCCGGCCTCGGCAAGACGCTGACCGCCGAGCAGGCGCGCTACCTCGTCACCGCCAAGCTGCTGCCTCTCGGCATCCTGGCCGTCGAAGGCGCCCCCGCCGCCACACCGACAGCCAGCCAGCTGCTGACCGTCAAGGCGCGCAGCACCCTGCTGCCCGAGCGCGCCGCAGCCGCGGCCGGCACCTTGCTGCGGCCGCTGTTCCGCCCCCCGGTCATCGCCGCCGTCCTCGCCGTCACCGCCGCCCTCGACTGGTGGATCATCGCCGTCCACGGCCTCGGCGGCGGCCTGGCGCAGGCCCTCCGCGACCCGGTCAGCATGATCACCGTGTTCGGCCTGTTCACCGCCTCCGCCGCGTTCCACGAACTCGGCCACGCGGCCGGCTGCCGGTACGGCGGCGCCCGCCCCGGCCGGATCGGCGCCGGCATCTACCTGATCTGGCCCTCGTTCTTCACCAACGTCACCGACTCCTACCGGCTGAACCGCGCCGGGCGGCTGCGCACCGACCTGGGCGGCCTGTACTTCAACCTCATCTCGATCCTCGCCCTGGCCGGCCTCTACGGCGCCACCAATGCTGAGGTGCTGCTGCTGGCCATCGCCGCCATCCACCTGCAGATGCTCGAGCAGCTGCTGCCGTTCGCCCGGTTCGACGGCTACTGGATCTTGTCGGACCTGATCGGCGTACCCGACCTGTTCGCCCGCGTCGGGCCCATCTTGATGAACGCCCTGACCCGCGGCGGCCGCCCCGACCTGCGTATTACCGGGATGCGGCGCGGCGCCCGCGCGGCGGTCACCGCCTGGGTGCTGTGCCTGATCCCGGTGCTCGCCGCCACCCTCGGGTACCTGCTGCTGCGCATGCCCGCGATCGAACGCGCGCTGTGGCACGCCACGGCCACCCAGGCTCACGCCACCGCCACCGCCGTCACCGGCGGCCACTACGCGACGGCCGCGGTGGCCGCGATCAGCGTCGCGCTGGCCGCCATCACCGGCGCAGGCACCATCTGCCTGATCGCCGCGGTCGCCCGCCGAGCTGTCACCGCCACCCCGCGCTGGACCGCCGGGCACCCCGCTCGCTTCCTGCTCGCCATCCTTGCCGCCGCGGCCTGCCTCACCGCGCTCGCCCTGTTCTGGACGGCACAGGGCCAGTTCCACGGCTGGTAACAACACCGCCGGTTACTCCGGCGCGAGGGCGGCGGCGGCCAGCCGGCGAAGTGCCAGCTCCGCGTACAGCGTGGTGCCATCGGGGAGCACGTCGTCGGTGAACATGGCCGTCGCCGAGTGATTGGAGGGCGCGGTCTGCGGGTCCGTCCCCGGCGGGCAGGCGCCGAGCAGGACGAACGCCCCGGGAACCTCGTTCAGCACGTACGAGAAGTCTTCGGAGCCGGTCAGCGGCTCGGGCGGCGTGACGGCCCGGTCGGCACCGAACAGGCCCGCCGCCGTCCCGGTGGCGAACGCCGCCTCGGCCGGGTCATTGACCGTGACGGGGTAGCCGCCGGCGAAGTCCACGTCCGCGGTCAGGCCGTGGGCCTCGGCGATGTTCGTGACGAGGCGCACCATCTCGTCACGGAGCCGCTGCCGTGATTCACGGCTGAACGACCGGGCGGTCACGTAGAAGGTGGCGTCGTCCGGTATCACGTTGCGGACGGTCCCGGCGTGGAAGCTGCCCACCGTGACGACCACCGGATCGAACACGTTGAACTTCCTGGTGACCATCGCGTGCAGCGCGGTGACCATCTCGCAGGCCGCGGGGATCGGGTCCATGGCCAGGTGCGGCGCCGAGCCGTGGCCGCCGCGCCCGTGCACCGTGACGTCGATCGCGTCCATCGCGGCCAGGGCCGGGCCCGGCCGGGCCGCGAACACGCCGGCGTCGTATATGCCGGAGAAGACGTGCAGCGCGTAGGCTGCCACCGGCGGCTCGCCCGCCGCGCCGAGCACGCCTTCGTCGATCATGATCCGGGCGCCGCCGCCGCCTTCCTCGGCCGGCTGGAACATGAAGATCACGTTGCCCGGGATGTCGGCCCGCTGCGCCGACAGCAGCCGTGCGGCACCTGCCAGCATGGTGGTGTGCAGGTCATGACCGCAGGCGTGCATCGCCCCCGCGGTGCGGGACGCCCACGGCAGGCCAGTCGCCTCATGCACCGGCAGCGCGTCCATGTCGCCGCGCAGCAGCACCGTCGGCCCCGGCCGGCCGCCGCGCAGCACCGCGGTCACCGAGCTGAGCTGCCTGCCCAGGGTGATCTCCAGGGGGAGCCCGTCCAGCGCGGCGAGCACCTTGCGCTGGGTCGCTGGCAGGTCATAGCCGATCTCGGGTTCCTGGTGGATGGCGTGGCGCAGCTCGGTAAGCTCACCGGCGATCTTGTCCGCTTCGTCGCGAATAGTCATCCCATGACCATATCCCCGCCATCCCGGCCTTGCCGGGACCGGCAGCGGATGGTGGGGTGGGCGGGTGACCCGATCTCGCGCGATCGCGTACGCGATCGAGTATTTCGACTCTGGCGCGTTCCTGGCCGACCTGACTCGACGGGTCGCGTTCCCGACGGAAAGCGCACTGCCGGAACGCCGCCAGGACATGCACGCCTACCTCGGCCAGGAGATCGTCCCGGCGGCCGCCCGGCTGGGCGCCACGGCGCGGATAGCGGACAATCCCGGCGACGGCGGGCCGCTGCTGATCGCGCGCAGGCATGAGGCCGACGGCCTGCCCACCGTGCTGACCTACGGGCACGCCGACGTCGTGACGGCCGAGCCGCACCGCTGGCGGTCTGGGCTCGATCCCTGGCGGGTGACGGTCGAGCAGGACCGCTGGTACGGCCGGGGAACCGCGGACAACAAGGGCCAGCACACCATCAACCTGGCGGCCCTGGAGCAGGTGCTGCGCGCTCGCGGCGGACGCCTTGGCTTCAACCTGGTCATCCTCATCGAGACCAGCGAAGAGACCGGATCGGCAGGACTGAGCGAGTTCTGCACACGGCACCGCGACGAGCTGGCCGCCGACCTGCTCATCGCCTCGGACGGCCCGCGGGTGGCCGCCGAGCGTCCCACGGTCTTCCTCGGCGCGCGCGGCTCGGCGGGGTTCACCCTGCGCGTCGCGCTGCGGAGGAGGTCCTACCACTCGGGTAACTGGGGCGGCCTGCTCCGCAACCCGGCCACGGTGCTGGCCAGCGCGATCGCCTGCCTTGCCGACGGGCGCGGCCGGATCCTCGTGCCCGCCCTGCGCACCCCGCCGGTCCCGGCCGCGGTCCGGGACGCGCTGGCCGTCATCCAGGTCGGCGGCGGCCCCGGTGACCCGGACATCGACCAGGACTGGGGCGAGCCTGAACTCACCGCCGCCGAGCGGGTCATCGCGGGAAACACCCTGGAAGTGCTGTCACTCGCCGCCGGGAACCCTGACACCCCGGTCAACGCCATCCCCGGCGAGGCGCACGCGCACTGCAACCTCCGGTTCCAGCCCGGCACCGACATCGCCGGCCTGACCACCGCGATCCGCGCTCACCTGGACGACCACGGCTTCGGCATGGTCACCGTCGAGCCGGGAGGCGTCATGCACGCCTCGCGCACCGACCCCGGCAACCCGTGGGTCCAGTTCGCCCTCGCCTCGCTGGAACAGACCGAGGGCAGCCCGCCCGCGCTGCTGCCCAACCTCGGCGGCGGCCTGCCCAACGACGTGTTCACCGATCAGCTCGGGCTGCCGACCATCTGGATCCCGCACTCGTACCCGGCCTGCGCGCAGCACGCTCCCGACGAGCACCTCCTCGCCCCGCTCGCCCGCCAGGCCCTGCGCCTCATGGCGGGCCTGTTCTGGGACCTGGGCGAGCACGCGGGCGCCAGCCAGAGTCAGGCCGCCGAGGACACCCTGAGCTGGTCGAAGTCGATGCCGAGCCAGGCGTCCAGGCCCGCGTAGCCGTCCGGGGTCACCGTGACGACGCGGGTGGCTTCGTGGCGGCGGAGCCAGTCGCGCCGCATGAACTCGGCGGTCAGCGCGGCGCCGAGGGAACCGGCCAGGTGGTGGCGGCGTTCCGTCCAGTCCATGCAGGGGCGCAGCAGCGGCCGGGTGCGGCGCGGCACGGCGGCAACGTCGATGCCGACGCCGGCGAACACCCGCGCGCCGCCGGCGCCCAGCACCCAGGCGCCGTCCAGCTCCGCGATCGCGTCCTGCGCCGCGAGCGCTTCGGTGACGGCGACGCCGGCGACACCAGCGAGGTGGTCGTAGCACATCCGGGCCCAGCGCAGGTTCCGTCGCTGCGCCGCGCCGCGCAGCGACCTGACGGGCGTCGCGGGCGCGAGCAGCTGCAGGAGCTCTAGCGCGTCGGCCACCGGCTGCGCCGCGATCGAGTACAGCCGCTGGCGGCCGTGGCGTTCCGCGCGGATCAGGCCGCCGGCGGTGAGCTTTTTCAGGTGCGCGCTGGCCAGCGACCGGGAGATGCCGGCCGCGGCGGCCAGCGCGGAACCGGACTGGGGCGTCCCGCCGAGCAGGATGGTCAGCATCTGTGCCCGGTTGGGGTCGCCGATCAGGCGGCCCATCGCGGCGAGGTCGGGTTCGGCTTCCATAACAGCGAGCCTATGCCAAGGACCGTCAAATGCGCGTTTGACAATTCCCGGGATACGGTCGGGAATTATGACGCTGAGGGCTCCTGCCGCGTGGATCCGGGTCGCGCTCGCCATGTTCGCGGTGGGCTGGGGCGCCAACCAGTTCTCGCCGATGCTGATCGTCTACCGGCACGCGCTCGGCCTGGGGTCCGCCGAGATCGCCGGGCTGTTCGCCATCTACGCGGCTACCCTCATCCCCGGGCTGCTCGCCGGCGGACCGCTATCCGACCGGTTCGGCCGCCGCGCGTGCGTGCTGCCGTTCGCGGCGCTGTCGCCGGCCGCGACGCTGCTGCTCATCCTCGGCCCGCGCGACCTCGCGCTGATCGCGGCCGGGCGGGCGCTCGCCGGCCTGTGCTCCGGCATGGTGTTCGGCCCGGCGACGGCCTGGGTGCAGGACCTGTCCGGCGGGAGCGCACTGAGCGCCCGCCGCGCGGCGCTCGCGCTGAGCGCCGGGTTCGGGTTGGGCCCCATCGTCGCGGCGGCGCTCGCGCAGTGGGCGGCCCATCCGCTGGTCGTGCCGTACCTGCCGCATCTGGTGCTGGGCGTCGTGGCGGTCGCCGCGGTCTGGACCGTGCCTGATGTCCGGCGAGCGGGAGCGCCGGTTACGGCGCAGCCGGGGCCGGCGACGACGACACGGCGGTGGGCGGTGCCAGCCGCGCTGCGGACCCGCGCGTTCTGGCTCACGGTCGCGCCCGCCGCGCCGTTCGTGTTCGGCTCGGTGTCGATGGCCATCGTCGTGCTTCCCGAGGAGGTGACCAGCGCGAGCACCCTGTCGGCGGCGTTCGCCGGGCTGATGACCGTGCTGGCGTTCGCCGCGGGCATCGGGGTGCAGCCGGCCGCCCGGGTGCTCGCGGAGCGCAACGACCGCCTCGGCATCCTCGCCGGGACCGGCGCAGCCGCCGCGGGCGCCGCGGTCAGCGCCGTCGCGGTCGCCGGCCCTGACCGGGTGCTCGCCGGGCTCGGCGCGGTGCTCCTCGGTCTCGCCTACGGGCTCTGCCTCGTCTGCGGCCTGCACCAGGCCGAGCAGCTCAGCGGCCCCACCGACCGCGGCGCCGTGCTCTCCTGCTACTACGTGCTGGCCTACCTCGGCTTCAGCGTGCCGTACGTGATGACCGGGCTGAACGAGGTGTTCGGCAAGCCGGGGACGTTCGCGGTGCTCGCCGTGGCGGCGGCGGTCCTCACCGGGCTGCTGGCGATCGGTGCCGCCCGGGGCCGTCCCGCAGCGACCGGGGAGCCGCAGGCCGCGCATACTTGGGACCATGCCAGATCGTGACATCGCGCTCGCCCGCGCGGCGGGCTACGCGACGCAGTGGCTCGACAGCCTCGCTACCCGGCCCGTCCCGCCGCAGGCCTCCGTGGCGGAGGTCACCGCCGCGCTCGGCACCGCCCTGCCGGACGGGCCGGCAGAAGCGCCGCAGGTCATCGACCTCCTCGCCGAGGCCTGCGAGCCCGGCCTCACCGCGATGCCGTCGGGCCGGTTCTACGGGTTCGTCATCGGCGGCACGCACCCGGCGGCACTGGCCGCCGACTGGCTGGTCAGCGCCTGGGACCAGAACGCGGGCCTGCTCCTGCCGACACCCGCGCTCTCCGCGGTCGAGAACGTGGCGAAGGGCTGGCTGCTCGACGTCCTCGGGCTGCCCGCCGGCAGCGGGGTCGGCTTCGTCACCGGCGCTACGATGTCCAACTTCACCTGCCTGGCCGCCGCGCGGGACGCGGTGCTGCACAAGGCGGGCTGGCAGGTCGCCACCGAAGGGCTGACCGGGGCGCCGCGGGTCCGGGTGCTCGTGGGCGCGGAACGGCACGACACCGTCGACCTGGCGCTGCGCTACCTCGGCCTCGGCGCGCCTGAAGTCGTCGCCGCCGACGACCAGGGCCGGATCGACCCCGACGCGCTCGAAGCCGCACTGTCCGCCGGGCCAGCAGGCCCAGCGGACCCCGTGATCGTCGTCCTGCAGGCGGGCAACGTCCATTCCGGCGCATTCGACCCCTTCGGTCCCGCGATCGAGGCCGCGCACCGGCACGGCGCCTGGGTGCATATCGACGGCGCGTTCGGCCTGTTCGCGGCGGCGTCCCCGCGCACCAAGCACCTCGTCGCAGGCTACGAGGCGGCCGATTCGTGGACCACCGACGCGCATAAGACCCTCAACGTCCCCTACGACTGCGGCATCGCCATAGTCCGGGACAGCGCCGCGCTGCGCGCCGCCATGGGCATGCACGGGGAGTACCTGATCAGGGACGCGGCGGGCGACCCGTTCGAGTTCGTCCCCGAAGTCTCCCGCCGCGCCCGCGGCGTCCCCGTGTGGGCGGTCATGCGCGCCCTCGGCCGCTCCGGCCTGGCGGCCCTCGTCGAGGGCTACTGCCGGCACGCCGCAAGCTTCGCCGCCGGCATCGCCGGGATCGACGGCGCTACCGTCGAGAACGACGTCGTGTTCTCCCAGGTCTGCGCCAGCTTCGGCAGCGACGAGCGGACCCAGGAGGTCACCCGCCGGCTGCTCGCCGACGGCACCGCGTGGATGTCCGGCTCCCGCTGGCGCGGCACGTCCGTGCTGCGCATCTCGGTGTCCAACTGGTCCACCACCGACGACGACGTGCGGCGCAGCCTCGAGTCGTTGCGGGACGCGGCGAAGTAGCAGGCCAGTTCCGGATAAAAGAACTCCGCAGCGGAACCTCAGCGGAAACGGCCGGGGATACCGGAGTCCGCCAGTGCCTCGGCCGCGTGCCGGTAGCCGGTCTCGATCAGCGCGGCGCCGGCCTTGAAGTTGTACGCCCCGATCGCCGGGACCGGCGGGTGCAACAGCAGGTCCACGTGCTCGCCGCCCAGCGTCACCCGCTGGTGCCGGGTGCCCGACAGCCCGGTGGCCCTGCTCACGATGTCGAGCACGCTGGGCACCGGCTGGGGCGGGCTGAGCGGGTTGAGCCGGTCCGCGAGCACCTTCCAGCCGGACAGCCCCGGCCCGAACGGGGCGACCATCATCGGCTCGACGGCGGGGGAGATGTCGACCGCGATCACCGTCCCGCCGCCGACTCGCGCCCGCATCTGCTCGGTGGGCACGTTGTCGAGTGCCCCGCCGTCGACCAGCAGGTCCCCGTCGTAATAGACCGGCGGGAAGATGCCCGGCAGCGACAGGCTGGCCCGGATGGCCCGCCACAGCTCGCCGCGCTCGTGGATGACCTCCTCCGCGCGGGTCAGGTTGGCCGACACGCAGAAGAACCGCACCGGCAGGTTCTCGATCGTGCCACCGAAGTACTCGCCGAGCAGCCGGTCCACCCGGTTCCCCGACGACAGCGCGACCAGCGGCAGCGTGGGCCTCATCAGCGGGCCACTGCGGGTGAAGGCGCGCAGCGCCCGCTCGACCCGTTCCGCGTGCGGCAGGCCCTGCGCGCACAGCGCGCCCATCACCGCGCCGATGCTGGTCCCGCCGACGATGTCGATGGGCACGCCGGCCGCCTCGAGCGCGTGCAGCACGCCGAGATGCGCGAAGCCGCGCGGGCCGCCGCCGCCGAGCACGACACCGCACGCCGTGCCGGTAACCATGCGCGCGAGCCTGGCGACGTCCGCGGGGTGTCCGTCGCGGATGTGGTGATAGTCCGCCACCGGTCGCTGCGACAGCCAGCGGGCGGTGCCGCCAGGGCGGGACCGGTGCACGAGCACGAGCTCGCAGCGCAGCCACCGGGTGGCGAGCGCGCGTTCCTCGACGGCGCCGAGACTCGCGTCGGTGCCGCCGCCGGCCAGCAGCGCCACGTCGCTCTGGCCGAGGCAGAGCCGGCTCCATTCGGTGTCCTCGGCGTCGGTGCGGTAGACGACGTGGTCATGGCCGCGCTCGACCCCGTCGAGCCAGCCGGTGAGCTCGTTGCGCCGGGGGTGGGACGGGCCTCGTTCCGCGGCCCCGGGGCCGAGCTGCCGGTCGATGACGTCCCTGTCGAGCAGCACGGTGGCGCCGCTGCCGGTGAGCCGCTCCGTCAGCGCCGCGGCGATCGCTTTCGCGTGGGCCGGATCGCGCCCCGCCGGGGCGACGGCGATGGCGCGGTTCCCGGCGTACGGCTGCGGCCGGTCGACCGCGAGCAGCCGCTCGATGAGCAGCCGCGCCATCTGGGCGAGGAAGCCGGGGTTCTGCTCGATCAGCGCCTTGAACGACGCGGTGCGCAGCAACAGCAGGTCGCTGTCGCGCACCGCGCGGACCGTCGCCGACCGCATCCGGTCGCTCAGCAGCGCGATCTCCCCGATGACCGCGCCGCGGCCGAGGTCGTGCAGCACGCGCTCACCGACGGTTACCCGCAGCCGGCCGCTGAGCAGCACGTAGAGGCCGTCGCCGGGATCGCCCTCGGCGATGATCGCGTCGCCCGCCAGCGCGTGCACCGACTCGAGCTGCGGCGCCAGCCAGACCAGGGTGCCGGTGTCGAAGGACGCGAAGAACGGGATGCCAGCCAGGAACGCGCCCAGCTCATGCGCACGGTCTGTGCCGCTCATGCAGGCAGCATCGCAGTCGTGGCACCTGCTGGGGAATGAGGGAAACACCACCCCATTCCGGGGTGTCTTCATCCTTCCGAACGGGCGCGCGCGATGCCAGCTGCACGCACGGATGACCGGCGCCGACCAGGCGGACTCGGGCACGCTGCGGGCTCTTGGCGTGGTGCCACGCCAGCTGGCGGCGGCCGGGCTGGCCCGGGCGGCGCTGATCGGCGGCGCCGGCGCGGTGCTCACGGTGGCCACGGCGGTCGCCATCTCGCCGGTGTTCCCCATCGGGCTGGCGGGGATCGCCGAGCCGCACCCGGGCATCGACGCGGACTGGACGGCGCTGCTGCTCGGGGCCGGCGGTGTGCTGGTCGCCACCGTCGGCGTGGCCGCGTGGTCGGCCTGGCGGGCGGCGCAGGCCAAGGCAGGCGCGGCGGGCGGGCTGCCCGTCGGGAGGATGGACGCCGGCCGGCCGTCCGCTGTGCTGGCCGCCACGCGTTCCGTGCGGTCGGTCCCGACCGCGACGGGGATCCGGTTCGCGCTGCAGCGGGGCGCCGGCCGGACCGCCGTGCCGGTGCGGTCCGCGATCGCCGCCGCCGCCGTCGGGGTTATCGGGCTGAGCGCGGCACTCGGGTTCAGCGCGAGCCTCGGGTACCTGCTGGCGACGCCGCGACTGTACGGGGTGGGCTGGGACGCGCTCGTCACCAACGAGCAGTTCGGCACGTCCACCGCGCCCGCGGCGCGGAGCATCGCCGCCGACCCGCTCATCGCGGCCTGGTCAGGGACGTATAGCGGCGCTCCGCTGACGGTCAACGGGACCGTGGTCGGCGGGGTGACCGCCGGGCCCGGTCCTGACGGCTCACTCGCCGCCGTCCCCCTGGCGGGCCGCCCGCCGTCGGGTTCTGGTGACATCGTGCTCGGTCAGCACACGCTGACCGCCCTGGGGGTCCGGGTGGGACAGACGGTCAGCGTCGGGCTGGCAGGCCTGTCGCGGCACGTCCCGTTCACGGTCACCGGCACGGCGGTCTTCCCCGCGGTCGGCGACACGATCGAGCTGGGAACTGGCGCTGAGCTGACGGTGGCGGGACTGCTGCGGCTGCCGCCAGCAGGCACGCAGGCACCCCCGTACAACGGGCTGGTCGTCAAGTTCCGGCCGGGCGTGCCTGTGCAACAAGGCATCAGCGCGCTCACGGCGCGGATCGAACGGCTCGGGCCGTACGCCATCAGCGGACCGTCTACTCCTGCGGACCTGGTGAACTTCGGGCAGCTGCAGGACCTGCCGCTGCTGCTCGGACTGGCCCTCGGGCTGCTGGCGCTGCTCACGATCACTCACCTGCTGCTCACCTCAGTGCACCGCCGGCGGCGCGACCTGGCCGTGCTGCGCGCCCTGGGATTCACGGGCGGGCAGGTCCGGGCCACCGTGTCCTGGATGGCGGCCACCCTCGCCGCGGTCGCGCTGGCCGTCGGCATCCCCGTCGGCCTGCTGTGCGCCAGCCAGGCCTGGCGCTTCTTCACCGGCCAGCTCGGCATCAGCGATGTGACGCGGGCCCCGGTGCTTTCCCTCGTCGTGCTCGCGGTGGCGGGCCTGGCGCTGGCCGTGGCGATCGCTTCCGTGCCGGGCATCTTCGCCGGCCGTATCCGCCCGGCGGACGCGCTGCGAGCCGACTAGGCCCTGCTATGGCTGTGCGGCAGGCTTGATCAGCGGCACGTCCCTCGCGAACGGCCGGAACCCGACCCCGTAGTACAGCCCGCGCGCGGCCGGGAGCCCCGGCGCGCCGTAGCAGCCGACGGTCATGTGCGTGGCCCCGGCGTCGCGCGCGAGACGCATCCCGTGCAGCAGCATCGCACTGCCAAGTCCCAGCCGCCGGTAGTCCGGGTGCGTTCCGACGGGCTCGAACTCCGCGGTCTTGTTGGCCTCATCCAGCCACATGATCGTTGACGCGGCCATCGTCCCGTCCGGTGCCTCAACAAGGACGTGGAGATCGCTGCGGTACGCCGCCATCCGCCGGACGCCCTCGTAACCCTCGGCTGTATACGTGGACGGCGCCCAGGCATCGACGTGGGCGCGGACCGCGGCCTCGGGCCCGGCTTCGGCGGCGGTGCGGAACCGGAACCCGTCCGGCAGCGCCGGCTGCTCGACGTCGGTGAGATCCCGCTCGTTGACCTGACCCCAGGACCCCGTGTCCCCGTTCGCGACCGGGTCGGCCTGGTATCCGTGTGCCTCCCACCGCTTCAGCGCGAACTCGTCGGACATGCTGGGCAGCACTGTGCGCTCGAGGCCCGCCGCGACGCGGTCGTACCAGTCGATCACCTCGTCAACGAGTTCCGCCTGCTCGGGGTGAACCTGGTATCCCAGGTAAGCCTCGGTGACCTGCCGAACCGATCCGTCGCTGCGCCGCACCTCGTGCGGCAGGTAGGCCCACCCCCACGCGACCAGCTCGCCGCCGGACAACCAGAGGCGGCGCGGCCAGGTCCCGCCGTCGCGGGCGTGTCCCTTGCCCCAGATCCACGCCAGTTCCCCGAACGTCGCGTCGCTGTTCACCCGCTCGGGCCGGACAGCGGTGACGCGCTGGGCCAGGCCCTGCATGAGCCGTACATCCTCGACGGTAACGACATCGAAATCGCCCATGCGGACCACTGTGCCAGACCTTACGACGGCCCGCCGTGGCCGGGGGAAGCCGCTAGCGAACGCATGCAGGGCCGCAGCAGGCTGATGACCTGCGCCGGGTCGGCGGTGGCGAGTTCGTCAGCCTTGATGAGGTGCCGGGAGACCGAGATGCCGAGGGTGATGGCGCTGATGATCGCGGCTCGCAGGTCCGCGTCGCCGGCGGGGATGGCCTCGGCGATCTGCGCCTCGTAGCGGGCGATGCCGGCGCTGGCGGCGCTGGCGGCCTCGGGGTTGGTCAGCATCGAGCGCAGCAGGGTCAGCGACGCGGCCGGCTCGCTTTCCAGCCGGATGGCGAGCGCGGCGAGGATCTGCTCGGCCGCCTGCTCGGGCGGTCCGCTCATCTCCGGGACGGGGGCGGCGTCGATCACTCGCCGGAACAGTTCCTGCTTGGACCCGAAGTAGTGCATGACCAGCCCCGCGTCGACTCCCGCGGCCGAGGCCACGGCACGGATGGTGGTCCGCTCATACCCGGCGGTGAGGAAGGCCTGGGCGGCGGCGTCGAGGATGCGCGCTTCGGTGCGGCGGCGCTGCTCGGCGCGCGAGCCGGGCCGGGGAGTGGTCATTTGTTCATTCTACGGGCGTTGACCGGCCAGGTCATTTGATTCTACATTTGTTCAATGAACGCCTGTTGAATGAACCGTCCGAGCGAAGGGAACCACCCTCATGCCAACTGTCACGCCCGCCGACGTGCTGGCCCTGCGCAGCCAGCTGATCCTGAACGGCGATGCCGACGGCTTCGCCGCCCTGTTCGCGCCCGATGCGGTGATCGAGTCGTCCTTCGCGGGGCCGCCGGGAACGCCCCTGCGCCTGGCGGGCAAGGAAGCGATCCGCGAGTACTCGCGGCGTGTCATGGCGTCGCCGCTGCGACTGGAGGACTTCGAGGTGGCGAAGCTCTACCAGACCGAGGATCCGGAGGTGGTGATCACGGAGATGCGGGCGACGGGGACCGTGACCACGACGGGCCGGTCGTTCACCACGACGTCCGTCCAGATCATCCGGATCCAGGACGGTCATATCGTGCACTCCCGCGACTTCGCCGATCCCCGGATCCTGGAAGACGTGACCGGGGGGCCGCGTCGTGAAAGCTGACGCAGTTCCCGCACGCAGGGTCGTGCGGCGGGTGGAGGCAGGCGCCGGCGAGCAGGCCGTCGTGCTTGAGGCCGGGATGAACTGCGGGGCCGCGTCCTGGCAGCGGGTCATCCCGCTGCTGGCCCCGCACGTCCGCGTCGCCGCCTACGACCGGGCGGGGATAGGCGGCAGCGCCCCCGCGCCAGGCCTGGTGACGATCGACCGCCAGGTCGATGACCTGGCATCGGTGATTACCGGGCTGGCGGCGGGACCATGCGTGCTGGCCGGGCACAGTTGGGGCGGCATGCTGGTTCAGCTGCTTGCCTTCCGGCGGCCGGACCTGGTCGCGGGCCTGGTCCTGGTGGACCCGGGCCACGAGGAAATGGAAAGCGCCCTGCCCCTGCCCGCCCGGTGGGGATGGCGGGTCATCAACGCGGTCTTCCCCGATGAGCTGCACGATGACGCACCCCGGACCCTTGCGGCCATCAGGGAACTGCGCGCCGCCGCACGGCCCTTTCCCGATGTGCCCGTCGTCGTCCTGAGCGCGGCCCGCGGCTTCCCCCGCCGGTTCCGCGCGCACTGGACGCGCCTGCAGGCAGCGCTCGCCGCGGCAGCCCCGCGGGGACGCCACGTCGTCGTCGATGGCACCGGCCACAACATCCCCAGGGACCGGCCCGACGCCGTGGCCGGCGCGATCCTCGCGGTAGTCGCTCAGGCGCGGCCGCTGGCATGAGATCCTGGCTGCTGTCCCGGCCGTGCTGCGCGTGGAGTGAACGCTGGTGATCGAGGAGATCCTGCCCGCCGCGGTCGCGAGCGCGGAAACGTTCACAGACCCGGCTGACGTCATGCTCTTCCCGCAGGAGGCGGCGATCGTCGAGCGGGTCTCGGACAAGCGGCGCCGCGAGTTCACCGCGGGGCGGGAATGCGCCAGGATCGCGCTCGGCAAGCTCGGCATCGCGCCCGTCCCGATCCTGATCGGGGAACGCGGCGCGCCCCAGTGGCCGCCGGGCATCGTCGGCAGCATCACGCACTGCGACGGGTACCGCGCCGCCGCGGTCGCGCGCGCCAGCGACGTCGCGGCCATCGGGATGGACGCCGAACCCGGCGAGCCGCTGCCCCGCGGCGTCCTGGACGTGATCTCGCTTCCCGCCGAACGCGCCCGGCTGGCGGCGCTCGCGGGGGAGCGGCCAGCCGTGTGCTGGGACCGGCTGCTGTTCAGCGCCAAGGAGTCGGCCTATAAGGCGTGGTTCCCGCTCACCGGCCGCTGGCTCGGCTTCGAGGACGCGGACGTGACGATATCGCCGGACGGCACCTTCACGGCACGCCTCCGAACCGGGCTAACCGAGCCAACCGAGGCGCAGCCGCCGCCGGCCAGCTTCGCCGGTCGCTGGCTGGCCGACCGCGGCCTGATGCTGACCGCGATCGCGGTCCCGCGCCGGTAGCGCTGGTCAGTCGGCCTGGTCGAGCGCCGTCTGCATTGGCCGGAACTTGACTTGCGCTTCGGCGAGTTCGGCGGCCGGGTCGGAGCCCGCCACGATGCCGCAGCCGGCGAACAGCCGGGCTCGCTCCCCGGTGAGCTGCGCGCAGCGCAGCGCGATGCCCCACTCCCCGTTCCCGTCGGCGTCCACCCAGCCGACCGGGCCGGCGTAGCGCTCCCGGTCCATGTTCTCGAGCTCCCTGATGAGCTCCACCGCGGCATCGGTCGGAGTCCCGCCGACGGCGGCCGTCGGGTGCAGCGCCGCCGACAAGGCGAGCGCGGAGTGGTCGGTCGCCAGCGTGCCGTGCACCCAAGTGCCGAGGTGCTGCACGTTGGCGAACCTGAGCAGTTCGGGACGCGGGGCAACCCGCAGCGCCTGGCACAGCGGCTCGATCGCGTCTGTGAGCGAGGTGACGGCGTAGCCGTGCTCTTCGTTGTCCTTCGCGGACCCGAGCAGCGTGGCCGCCAGCTCCGCGTCCTCCACCGCAGTGGCGCCCCGTGGCATGGTGCCGGCGAGCACCAAGGCGCTGACCTTGAGGCCGTTCCTGCGGATGAGCAACTCCGGCGTGGCTCCCACCAGGCCGGCACAGGAGAACGTGAAGCAGCCTGGGTACCTGTCGGCAAGCCGGCGCAGCAGCACCCGCGAGTCGATCGGCTCGTCGGCCGACGCGTAGATGTCGCGGGCGAGCACCACCTTGCGCAAGTCGCCGCGGATGATCCGGCGCACCGCGGCGCCGACCGCCTCCTCCCACTCGGGAGCCGACAGCGACCCGTCGTGCCACCGGATGTGCCCGGGCGCGAGCAGCGGGCGCTTCGTCGCCGCGTGCCAGACAGCCTCACCGTCCGGGGTAATGGTGGTGAGCCACGCGTTCCCTGTGCCGTCCCTGCCGAGCACCGCGCGGGGCACGATGAGCACCGAGCCCTCGGACCAGTCGTCGAAGGTGAAGCTGCCGAACGCGACCAGCCCTGAGCCGCGGCACTTTGCCTCGTCCTGGACGTCCGCGTTCTCGATGACCTCGCGCAGCCACTTCTCGCCGACGGCGAACCTGTCCGGGCCGGAGGGCAGCGTGACACGCGCCGCCTCGCCCCAGCCGGCAAGGCCGGCGCCGTGCCGAATCCAGGCGAGCGCCTCGGGTTCCGGGAGCCAGCCGATCAGGTCGCCTGGATCGGGCACCGGCACGCTGCGCACCACCAGGCGCTCGCCACCATAAACCCCGCTGGGCCGTCCGTCAGTGGCGTGATAGTTCCCGTACGGCTCTGCCATGACAGGAAATTGTAGTGGCGGGCGGAAACGGCTGTCCGCCTGGTCATCCGGTCCGCCGGCTGCTCGCTCCCGGTGAGCAGTTCGTCGTGGTTACCGGTCCGGTGCCGGGCTAGGGGCTAGTCGATCGGCGCCAGCATCCTGGCCATCGCGGGCAACACCCCCGGCGCGACCCGGCAGTACACCCAGGTGCCGCGGCGCTCGGAGATGATCAGGCCCGCTTCCCTCAGCTTCTTCAGGTGGTGGCTGACCGTGGGCTGGGACACCCCGACGTTCTGGATGTCGCAAACAGAGGCTTCCCCGCTCTGATGCGCGGCGACCCGGGAGAAGAGCCTGAGCCGGACTGGGTCGGCAAGCGCCTTGAACATGCAGGCCATGCGCTCGGCCTCGGCGGCCGAAAGCTCCGCCGCGCCGAGCGGCGGGCAGGGAAACTCAAGCGCAGGCTCCGCGATGAGTTCCGCCGTCTGGTTCGTCATGGGCTAATACTCACCACATCAGTGATCACTTGCCACCGATCCCGCCATAACGTGACATCACGTATATCTAAGGTTGCTCGGTTGAGCGTTCGCCATTCGCGGCATTTTCTTCGCCAGCGGCCACAGCAGCCCTCCTGCGCGCCCGGAATCCAGTCGTGGCAGGGGTTGTCGTGCGTGTCCTGGCGGCGTGCGCGAGGAGCCTATCCAGTTAGATGCGGGTTCCCCCGCGAATTCGGAAAGCGCGCATATTCGGCATTTCCGGCACTGATTCCGTCTTGCCAGCTACCGTTCTGTCCTGTTTAGGCCCGTCATATCGGCCTACTTGCGAGTAGCTCCTGGAATTCAGGACACCAGGACGCGGCCGTGATGATCCGCCGCGCCAGGCCGGCGCGACCTCTGCCGTGACCCAGTCGAGGTTCCTGCGTGGCCGGAGGCCGACCATCTCCCGGACCCGAGCCTGGCACTATCCACCATCTTCCGGTCGCCGGTCCCGGGGCCGCCGATAACAGCAAGAAGCGCTCGGCACGCGATGATGATGGGCCATTGTGCACCCTCTGGTGTGCCTAATGGCCCATCATCATCCGGACACCGTGCTGTCCGGAACCGTTCAGATAGGTTCGCTACCTCGGGCTTGGATCTTCCGGTTGCCCTGGGGTAGTGCAGCGGCATGGCGGACGCCGAAGGCCCGGCCGGCGAGGCCCAGACTGTATGGCTGGGTGTGGTGTCACTGTGCCTGGTGCAGTTCGTTGACGTTCTCGGCGTGACCGTCATGGTGACAGCCCTGCCAGCCATGCTGTCGGACCTGCATGCATCGCCGGATGCGGCCAGCTTGATCTCTACTGGCTATGCGATGTTCTTCGGCGGGCTGCTGATGTTTGGTGCGCGGCTGGGGGACCGGTTTGGTCACCGGCGGATCATCTTCACGGGCCTTGAGGTCTTCGCCGTGGCTGCTGTCGCGGGTGCGACGGCTCCGTCAGTCGTGGTGCTGACGGCCGCCAGGTGCCTGCAAGGTGCGGCTGCGGCACTGTCGGTCCCGTCGGCGTTGCGGCTGCTGACCACGATCACCGCTGATGGGCCTCAGCGCGAGCGGGCAATCGCAGACTGGAGCGCGTCGGGAGCTGCCGCAGGCGCGAGTGGCTTTGTTGTCGGCGGGGTTGTGACCTATCTGGTCGGCTGGCGGGCGGTGTTCTGGGCCTACGTTGGCGTGGCGGTGCTGCTGGCCGCGGCCATCAGGCGATCCGTGCCAGGAGATCAATCTGCTGACGCGTCGGTCCGGTTGAGCGTGCCTAGCGTTACCGCCTTCACCACCGCCGTGATGGCGTTCGTCGTCGCGACGACGCTGCTGCCGCAACCCGGCCGGGCGGCGCTGGGCGGCGCGCTGCTGGCGGTTGCAGTTGTCCTGACCGGCGTGTTCATCACCGTCGACCGGCGCTCCGCGGCGCCGTTGCTGCCCAAAGCAGTACTTGGTATGCGCCCCTTGCGGCAGGGTGCGGCCGGCGGGCTGCTGAACACGCTGACGACCAGCTCGGCCATCACCCTGGCGACGCTGTACCTGCAAAACACTCTGCGGCACAGCCCGCTGGTGGCCGGACTGATGCTCTTGCCGTTCAGCGTCGCCGTCATTGCCGGGTCCACCCTTGCCGCTCCGGCGCTGGCGCGGTGGGCGCCGCAGCGTCTGGTCTCGACCGGCCTGGCGGTCATCGCCGTGTGCGACGCCGCGCTCATTCCGGCGGCCAGCAGTACGTGGGCGCTGCCGGTGTGCGTCGCGGCCGGGGGCGTCGGCATCGGGCTATCCTCGGTGGCCACTACCAGGCTAGGCACCAGCGTTCCGATCGCCGTGCGAGGTACCGCCTCGGGAATCATCAACACCGCCGCGCAGCTGGGCACGGCCGTCGGCATTGCCGCGCTGCTGCTGCTTGCCACGGTGACCACCGGCATCCCCGAACCAGGATCACCGGTTCCGGCGATTGCATGGGGAACCGCTGCGCTGATCGCCGGCACCGGCGCGGTGATCTTCGGCCTCAAAAGCCCCGGTCACGCAACTAGCTTCCGGCCTGCTGCCGCTCATAGCGGGGCTAGGGCCGCGGGGAAGCGATCACCCAACGCCCCGCCACGATGATGGATACTTGTGCACCCTCTGGTGTGCCTAACTATCCACTATCTTCCGGTCCTGGGTTCGACCCGCTGATAACAGCAAGACGCGGCCAGCCCGCGATTATCGTGAGCACTTGTGCGGCCTCTGGACCGCCTAACTACCCGCGATCTCCTGGCCGCCAGCCCGAACGCCTGATAACAGCAAGAAGTGCTCGGCGCGCGACGATGATGGGTCGTTGTGCACCCTCTGGTGTGCCTAACGACCCATCATCGTCCAGACGCCGTGCGGCACCGTTGATAACAGCAAGAAGCGCTTGAGCGCGCGGCCAGCCCAGGTATCAAAGCAGGTTCACCACTGATAACAGCAAGAGGCGGTCGCGGACCGCCATGCGGCGGCTGCCGATGGGGGCGGGCCGCTAAAGAAGGGTGAGCTGCTCGGGACGCGCGACCGGGGTCGCGGGAGCGGGCGCGGCGGCGGCCGCGGCGGGGGAGCGGATCGCGCGGGCCTGCCTCGGGTTGGCGCGGCCGACGCCGTACTTCTCGGCTAGCTCGCGGACCTGGGCGGTGATCCTCGCCTGGTAGTCGCGTGGCGCGTAGGAGCCCCGGTCGTACAGCGCGGCGTACTTGCCCGCCAGCTCCGGGTGCGCCGTGCGCAGCCAGCCGAGGAACCACTCGCGGGTGCCCGGCCGCAGGTGCAGCACGATCGGCGTGACGTGCGCCGCGCCCGCGGCGGCGATCTGCCGGACTGCCGCGTCGAGCTGGGCGGGGGAGTCGGACAGGTACGGCACGACCGGCCCCATCAGCACGCCGCAGCGCAGGCCGTTGTCGTTGAGTGTGGCGCAGGCCTCGATCCGGCGTTCCGGGGCCGGCGTGCCCGGCTCGATGGCCCGCCATAGCGATG
>DATBBI010000153.1:0-3581 GCA_036271115.1 Trebonia sp. | reverse complement strand
CCGCAGGGCGATGGCCGCCCGGGTGGCACCGGAGTACTTGGCCGTGTTCTGCAGCGCCTCGAGGCAGCAGAAATACACCGCCGCCTCGGTGTCCTCAGCGAACCGGCCCAGGCCGTCGGCCTGGATGGTCACCGGCAGCGCTGACTTCTTCGCCTGCCCGTTGAGCGCGGCCACCAGCCCCAGGTCGGCCAGCAATGGCGGGTAAATGCCGTGCGCCAGGTCCCGCAGGTTCCGCAGCGCGGTCGCGGTATCCGCTTGCAGCTCCTCGAACAGGTGCTTGGCCTCTTTAGCGCCGTCGCTCAGCGTGCCGTCGGCGATCTTCAGCTTGATGGCCAGCGCCACCAGGTCCTGCTGCGCCCCGTCGTGGAGGTTGCGCTCCAGCCGCCGCCGCGCCTCATCCCCCGCCGTCACCAGCCGCTGCCGGGACTCCCGCAGCTCGGAGACCAGCCCCGCGTTGGACAGCACCGGCCCGGCTTGCGCCGCCACCGCGGCCACCAGCTGCGCGCCCGCGGGACGCAGCGGCTCGTCCCGCGGCATCGCGATCGCCAGCGCGCCGAGCAGCTCTCCGTGATAGCGGATCGGCACGCGAGTTTCCGCGTCAGGAAGCGGTGGCAGCGCGTCTCCGTCGACGGGCACCGGGGCGAGCTCACGACCGGGATCACCCGCCGTCGCACCGGGGCGTAGCTCGCCGCCGACCCGGAGCCAGACCACCACCCGCCGCGCCCCGGTCCCGGCCGCCACCATCCGGGCCATCTGCGGCAGTACGTCGTCGTCGGTGTACGTGCCGCCGATCCGCTGCGCGAACTCCGATAGCACCTGATATGGCGTCGCGCGGCGACCGTACACCAGCCGGTTGGCTACCACCGCGGCGCGCTGCCGGACCGGCTGGAAGGCAACCGCCACCACGGCCGCCGCCAGCGCCGACAGGTAGATGCTGTGCTGATTGCCCACCGCTGCACCCACGCCCACCACCAAGGCCGCGTAGACCGCGGTGATGAACGCGGCCAGCGCGCCGTACTGCAGCGCCTTGCTGATCACGATGTCGATGTCGTACAGCCGGTACTTCAGCACCGCGATCGCGAGCGCGGCTTCCAGGCAGATCACCGCGACGTCCATAGCGATGGTCGTGGCCGCGGAGTCGGCCAGTATCCGCACTACGAGGGTGATCCCAAGGGCGACCGTAGCCAGCGCGAACCACTTGAGCTGGAGCCGCTCCTCGCCCGTGGACCTGACGAACCGGACGATGACGGCCAGCACGCACAGCGCGAGGACGGTGGGCACCAGGAAGCGCGTCCACGCCAGCGGGCCTGGCGTGTACACCCGGTAAATCGAGACGAACGGATGGGACCAGACCAGGGTGGCACCCACGATCGCGTCCACGGCCGACCAGGCGAAGATCGCGGTGGCGAACCAGGCAACCGGGCGCCATCGGGGGCTCGGCAGCCTGCCGTCGGGGAACAGCAGCAGCGCGAATCCAAGGCACGACAAGGGCAGCAGGCCGGTCAGCCAGTAGAGCCACATGGCCAAGTGACCGCCTGGCAGCGAGCCGGGTGCCGCGATGAGCGCGCGCCGCGCATAGCCTTCGCAGAAGAGCGCCACGCAGAGCAGCGCACCCCCCGCCAGGATCAGCCACCCAATCGGGTTTTCCCGGCGCCGGGAGGCGATGACATATCCGATCACGGACGTCACGGCGGCAACCAGCATCTGGGCGATTTCCGCCACGTTCCATGTCGTCAGGCTGGCCGGCACCGATCCCCGGTCAACGAACGCAAGGGCGAAGGCCGCCGCGGTCAGCGCGACCGCCACCGCGGCGATACCGGCGGCTATCCCCCTCACACCACGCAGTGTTGCCCCTTCCGGCATTCCGGGGCAATATCAGCGGCCTAGTCGGCGGCGTGCCGGTCCAGGAATTCGTAGATGTCGACGTCGTCGACGCCGGGGAAGGAGCCGGCCGGGAGGGCGGACAGGATGTGGGAGTGCGCCCTGGCCGACGGCCAGGCCATGCCGTCCCAGCGTTCGGCCAGCGTGAGCGGGGCCCGCTGGCAGCATTCGCCGTCCGGGCAGTTGGACTTGACGCGGTCGGTGGTCTCGCGGCCGCGGAACCAGCGGGAGTGCTCGAACGGGACGCCGAGGGAGATGGCGTAGCCGCGCTCGTCGGCGCGCGGGTCGACCTGGGCCACGCAGAAGTAGGTGCCGGACGGGGTGTCGGAGTACTGGTAATGCGGCGAGAACCGGTCCGGCGCGGAGAACACCCGGCGGCCGGACCAGTAGCGACACATCCGCTGGCCCTCGATCGCGCCGGTGACGTCGGCGGGGAACAGGATGCCGTCGTTCTGGTAGGCCTTGTAGATGATGCCGCTCGCGTCGTTCTTCACAAAATGGCAGGGCAGCTCCAGGTGGTGGGTGATCAGGTTCGTCACCCGGTGCGCGGCCATCTCGTACGACACGGAGTACACGTCCACCAGGTCCTCGACGGCCAGGTCGCGGCGGGACATGGCGTCGCGCAGGAACGCGACCGCGGCCGTCTCAGGGATGAGCATCGCCGCCGCGAAGTAGTTCGCCTCCACCCGCTGGCGCAGGAAGTCGGCGAAGTCGCGCGGCGTGTCATGCCCGAGCAGGAAATGGCCGAGGGCCTGCAGGATCACGGCTCGCGCCGAGTGGCCGCCGACCGGCTCCTGCTTCACGTAGATCCGGTTGCCGCGCAGGTCGGTCAGCGACC
Organism: Trebonia sp.; assembly: GCA_036271115.1. GTDB lineage: Bacteria > Actinomycetota > Actinomycetes > Streptosporangiales > Streptosporangiaceae > Trebonia. The sequence goes on along the minus strand of DATBBI010000153.1, from coordinate 862 downwards.
GCACCGACCGCGGCAGGTCGGGGACGAACCGGACGGAGAACCCGTGCTGCGCGACGACGGACAGCAGCATGCCCTGCGACAGCGCGCCGCCGGCGTAGCTGGCGCGCGCCAGCGCGCTGGCCGCGGCGCGCTCGATGTCCGGGAAGTAGTTGCCGCGCTCGCGCATCGAGGAACGCAGCGCAGCGTTGGCGGCCCGCGCCTCCTCCGGCGTCGCTGTGGGCTTGGAGCGCTGCGCGCGCAGTTCGGTGGCGAGGCCGACGAGGTGCTCGAGCACCTCGGTCGGCACCCGGGTGCCGACCCGCAGCTGCGGCAGGCCGAGCGCCCGGTAGGACGGGTCGCGCTGCGCCTGGTCAAGGGCGATCTCCAGCTGCGCTCGGCGGCTCGGCGGCTGCTTCTTCAGCAGCTCGCCGACGGGCACCCCGAGCGCGGTGGCCAGCTGCTCCACCAGGGTCAGCCTGGGCTCGCGCTTGCCGTTCTCGATCAGCGACAGCACCGATGGCGTACGGCCCACGCGGGCGCCGAGGTCGGCGAGGGTCATGCCCCGCGCGCGGCGTGCGTGGCGCAGCCGCTGACCGAATGTCGCGAGGTCTAGACCTTCGGTCTCTACCAATTTTGACGATTCTTTCATCGTGAAAAAGTGTAACATGAGCCCGTTCGGAAAAAAATGTAAGAATTTTATTGAGATTAGCCTTCGATTCTGGCACCGGCTACGGGCACCCTTGCGGTACGGCACCAAAGCGAAAGGCATAACCATGGACACGATCAGCCAGCAAGCGGCCAACCTGCGTCAACAGTGGGAGACCGACCCCCGCTGGGCCGACATCGTGCGGACCTACACCGCCGAGGACGTGATCCGGCTGCG
>DATBBI010000152.1:0-6179 GCA_036271115.1 Trebonia sp. | reverse complement strand
CCTTTCGGTCCGCTGCTGAGGAGGACATAGCGTGACCGCCGTCATCGAAACCCAGGGGCTCGGCAAGCGCTACCGGCGGCTGTGGGCGCTGTCGGAGTGCACGCTGTCGGTCCCGGCGGGACACGTCGTCGGGCTGGTCGGACCGAACGGTGCCGGGAAATCCACCCTGCTGAACCTCGCCGCCGGGCTGCTCGCGCCGACGACGGGCACGATCCAGGTGCTCGGCGGCCCGCCGCCGGCCGGCCCCGCGGAACTGGCCAGGGTGGGGTTCCTGGCCCAGGACGCACCCGTCTACGCCGGGCTGACCGTGGCCGAGCACCTGACGCTCGGTGCCCGGCTCAACCCGGGCTGGGACGCGGAGTTCGCGCGCGGCCGGATCGACTGGCTGGGCCTCGACCCCGGTCAGAAGGCTGGCCAGCTGTCCGGCGGCCAGCGCGCGCAGCTCGCCCTGACCCTGGCCATCGGCAAGCGGCCCGACCTGCTGATCCTTGACGAGCCGGTGGCGAGCCTGGATCCGCTGGCGCGCCGGGAGTTCCTCGAGGACCTGATGGAGGCCATCGCCGAGCGGGAGCTGTCGGTGGTGCTGTCCTCGCACCTGATGGCGGACCTGGAACGGGTCTGCGACTACCTGATCGTGCTCATCGGGTCCCGGGTGCGGGTTGCCGGGCCGGTCGACGAGCTGCTGGCCACCCATCACCTGCTGACGGGCCCGTGCCGCGATCCGGCCACGCTGCCCGCCGGGCAGCAGGTCATCTCCGCTAGCCATACCGACCGGCAGACCACGCTGCTGATCCGCACTAGTGAGCCGGTCCTCGACCCGGCGTGGACGGTCTCCGAGGTCGCCCTGGAGGACGTGGTGCTGGCGTACATGAGGCAGGCGGCCGGAGGCGGCAGGCGCCGCGTTACCGGTAACCAGCTGGAGGTGGGGCAATGACGTGGCTCACGTGGCGGCAGTTCCGCCCGCAGGCCGTCACCGCGCTAGCGGCGCTGGCGGTGTTCGCGATCCTGCTCGGGGTCACCGGGCCGCACGTGGCCAGTACGTACCGCAGCAGCGGCATCGCCGGCTGCCACGGCGGTGCTTGCGGGCAGCTGGCCGGCAGCTTCCTGCTCACGGTAAGCGGCGCCTACACGGTCGTGTTCATGCTCGGGATCGCCTGCGTGATCCTGGCGCCCGCCCTCATCGGCGTCTTCTGGGGGGCGCCGCTGGTCGCCCGCGAGTTCGAGACCGGGACGTTCCGGCTGGTCTGGATCCAGAGCATCACCCGCTCCCGGTGGATGGCCAGCAAGCTCGCGGTGCCTGGCCTCGCCGCGATCGCGGTCACCGAGGGCCTCAGCCTGCTGTACGGATGGTGGGCGGCGCCGATCGCCCAGGCCGCCCGGCTCGCCCCCGGCAGCAATTTCCCGCTCGGCATGAGCCCGTTCGGCCTGCTCGCTTTCGACGCCCACGGCGTCGTGCCGGTCGGCTACGCGGCGTTCGGCTTCACCCTCGGCGTCACCGCCGGGGTCCTGATCCGGCGCGCGGTGCCTGCCATGGCGGTCACGCTGGTCATCTTCGCCGCTGTTCAGGTGGCCGTGCCGCTGGCGGTCCGCCCGAACCTGTTCCCGGCCGAGCGGGCCACCCAGTCGCTCACCGCGAACTTCAGCGGCCAGCAGCAGGTGGGCCCGGGCGGGGAGTTCTCGCTCGGCATCGACCGCCTGGACAGCCAGCCCGGCGCGTGGATCTTCTCCAGCCAGGCCGTCAACGCCGCCGGGCAGCCGGTCAGCGTCATGCCGGCCGCCTGCGTCCACCCGGCCAGCGGTGACCCGATGCCGTGCCTGGCCAGCCACGGCATCGCGATCGCCGTCACCTACCAGCCCACCAGCCGCTACTGGCCCATCCAGTGGACCGAGACCGGGATCTTCCTGGCCCTCGCGGCGATGCTGGCCGGATTCTGCTACTGGCGCGTAGGACGCCGCCTGCCCTGACGAATAGCCCCTGCCGACGACCGCCGAATGTCGGTGGGCTCTGATGGAATGGTCTTGTGACCGAAGCGGACGTCCGGACCGAGCGCGGGATGCGGATCACGTACACCCCGGGCCAGCTCGCGCGGCTGCTGCGGCTGCCCGAGCCGACGCAGGAGCAGGCCGCCGTGATCGGCGCGCCGCTCGGGCCGCTCGCGGTGATCGCGGGCGCCGGGTCCGGCAAGAGCGAGACGATGGCGGCGCGGCTGGTATGGCTGGTCGCCAACGGGAAGGTGCGCCCGGACCGGGTGCTCGGCCTAACGTTCACCAGGAAGGCCGCCGCCGAGCTCGCGGACCGGGTCCGCTCCCGGCTGGACCGGCTGCGCCGCGCCGAGCTGGCCGGGCGCACGGAACGCGCGGCCGGCGCCGAGACGGACGACGGCGAAGACCTATGGGCAGGCGAGCCGGTGATCAGCACCTACCACGCGTACGCCGGCCGCCTGGTCAGCGACCACGCGCTGCGGGAGGGGCTCGAGCCGTCCATGCGGCTCATCACGCCCGCGCTGTCCTGGCAGCTCGCCGCCTCGACCGTGGCCGCCTATGACGGCCCGATGGACGCGGTCGGGTGGACTCCGCAGACCGTCACTGCGGCGGTCCTGCAGCTCGCCGGTGACCTCGCCGAGCACCTGCGGGAGCCGGCGGACGTCATCGAGGTCGGGGACTGGCTCGCCATCAGGCAGGCCGCGCTGCGCGGCCGTTCGCTGGCCGGAGTACGGAAGATCATCGAATCGCAGCGGGCGCGCGAGCAACTGCTGCCGCTGGTCGGCCGGTACGTGGTGGCGAAAGCGGCCCGCGAGGTGCTCGACCACGGCGACCAGGTCGCGCTCGCGGCGCGGATCGCGGCACGCCATCCGGAGGTCAGCGCCGCCGAACGCGGGCGCTACCAGGTGGTGCTGCTCGACGAGTACCAGGACACCAGCCACGCGCAGCTGGTGCTGCTGCGTGCCTTGTTCGGCGGCGGCCACCCGGTGACCGCGGTCGGGGACCCCTGCCAGTCGATCTACGGCTGGCGGGGCGCCAGCGCGGGGAACCTGCTCCGGTTCACCAGGGACTTCCCCGCCAGATCAGGGACCGACGCGCCGGTGCGGCTGCTGTCCACCAGCTTCCGCAACGCGGGCCGGGTGCTCGAGGCGGCCGCCGTGCTCCAGGCGCAGCTGCGGGACGAGGCGCCCGACGTGCCGGTCCTGGGGCCGGCGCCGGACCGCAGCCACCGCGGCGCGGTGAGCTGTGCGCTGCTGCCCGCGGTGACCGACGAGGCGGAATGGGTGGCCGGGCAGGCCGCGGCGCTGCTGGAGCTGCCCGCCGGATCCGCGCCCGACGGGGAGCCGTGGCCGGACGGGCGCGCCGCCGGGGTGCGCCCGTCGGACATCGCGGTGCTGTGCAGGAAGCGGTCCCAGTTCGTGCCGCTGCGCAAGGCGTTCGAGGCACGCGGCATCCCGTGCGAGGTCGTCGGCCTCGGCGGGCTGCTGAGCGTCCCGGAGGTGCAGGACATCGTGGCGACGCTGCGCGTGCTGCACGACGCCGCCGCCTCGGACGCGCTGGCGCGGCTGCTGACCGGGCCGCGCTGGCGGATTGGCCCGCGTGACCTGGTGGCGCTGGGCCGCCGCGCCCGTGACCTCGCCGACGGCCCCGGCGAGGCAGCCCAGGCCGGAGCGGGCCAGGCATCCCGGGCGCCGGGGGAGGAGGGGGACGCGCTCGCGGACGCGCTGACCGACCTCACGGCGGATACCGGCTCGCTGGTCGAGGCGCTGGACGACCTCGGCAACCCCGCCAGGTACTCGCAGACCGGGCACGCCAGGCTCGCCCGGCTGGCGGCGGAGACCCGCCGGCTGCGGGAGCACGTGACCCGGCCGCTCGCCGACCTCATCGCCGAGGTCGAGCGGACGCTCAGCCTGGACATCGAGGTCGCCGCCCGGCCGGGCGGCGACCTGACCGCCGCGCGGGCTGACCTGGACGCGTTCATCGACGTGGCCGCCACGTTCGCGGGCGATCAGCCGGAACCCACCCTCGGCGCCTTCCTCGCCTACCTGGCGGCCGCGCAGCAAGAGGAGTTCGGGCTGGAGACCGGCCGGGTGGGCGAATCGGACACGGTCAAGCTGCTGACCGTGCACGCCGCCAAGGGGCTCCAGTGGCCGGCGGTCTTCGTCCCTGGCCTCGCCGCCGGCGAGAAGTCAATGGTCTTCCCGGCCCGGCCGCGGGTCTCCACCCGGTGGACCGACAACCCGCGGCTGATCCCGTTTCCGCTGCGCGGCGACGCGGCGGACCTGCCCCAGCTGCGCGACCTCGACGCCGCCTCGCTGGCCGCGTTCACCGAGGCCTGCGGCGTGCGCGACCTCGCGGAGGAGCGACGGCTCGCCTACGTCGCGGCTACCCGCGCGGCCTTCTGGCTGGGCTGCTCGGGCTACTGGTGGGGAGACGGGACCGCGCCGCTCGGCCCGTCGGTGTTCCTCACCGAGGTTCGCGCCGCATGCGAGGCCGGCGCGGGAACAGTGCACGCCTGGGCGGCCGAGCCCGCGGAAGACGCGGGCAACCCGCTGCTCGCCGAGGTGGACGAGGCGGACTGGCCGGCCACCCCGGCAGGGCAGCACTACGCGGCCGTCACCCAGGCCGCCCGCCTGGTGGAGAACGCCAGCCGCCAGGCGGACGCCGCCCGCCTGGCGGCGGAGGTCGGCACCCCCGCGGCGGCTGTCAGCCCGTCGCAGGCCGACGGCACGGCGCTGACCGAAGCCCAGCAAGAGCTGGTGGCGGCCTGGGAGCTGGACACCGGGCTGCTGCTCGCCGAGCGGGAGCGGCGCAGGCGCCGCGGCGACGGCCCGGTGGACGTGCTGCTGCCCGCCAGGCTGTCGGTGTCCGCGCTGGTCGCCCTGGCCCGCGACCCGGACGAACTGGCCAGGCAGGTGCGCCGCCCGATGCCCCGCCCGCCGGCCCGCCAGGCCCGCCGCGGCACCGCGTTCCACCTGTGGCTGGAGGAGCGGTTCGGGCAGCAGCGGCTGATCGGCGACGACGACCTGTTCGCCGAGGAAGAGGAAACCGACCACGACCTGATGGAGCTCCGGGCGCGCTTCGAGGCGGGCGAGTGGGGCGGCAGGTGGCCGAGCGCCGTCGAGGTGCCGTTCGACACGGTCATCGGCGACCGCCAGGTGCGCGGCAGGATCGACGCGGTGTTCGCCGAGGCGGACGGCCGGTTCGACGTCGTGGACTGGAAGACCGGCAAGCCGCCGCGCACGAAGGCCGAGAAAGACGCCGTGGCCGTGCAGCTCGCCGCCTACCGCCTCGCCTGGGCAACGCTGGCCGGCGCCCCCCTGGACCGGGTCCGCTCCGCCTTCTACTACGTCCGCCACGACAAAACGGTCCGCCCCGCCGACCTCCTGGACGAGGCAGGCCTGATAGCCCTCATCCAGCGCGTCCCCATAGCGGAGTAACCCCGCAGCTCACGAGCCGAGGTAGCGCTCGATGGTTTCGACCTTGGCGTTCAGCGCGCCGGTTACGCCCGGGCGCAGGTCAGCCTTGAGCACGAGGCTGACCCTGGGCGCCCGCGCGGCGACCGCGTCCACGGCCTCCTTGACCACGGCCATCGCCTCGTCCCAGTCACCCTCGACCGTGGTGAACATCGCGTCGGTCCTGTTGGGCAGGCCGCTGGCCCGGACCACGCGAACGGCTTCCGCGACGATCTCACCGACGTTTTCCCCCACGCCGAGCGGGGTGACCGAGAAGGCAACGAGCATGGACCCAGGCTAACGGAACAGCTTGTCCACGTAGTCCGCGCCGATGCCGACCTTCTCGTAGTGGTCGCGGCACAGCTTGATGTAGTCGAAGACGTCGAACGTGCCGTTCGGCTCGCCGTTCTCGTCGAGCCAGATCAGCGGCCCCGTCACGTTGAACGTAACCATCATCGGCTCGTCCGACTCGTAGGCCACGAGCGTGTGCGCCTCGCCCGGCGCCTCGTAAATCCAGTCGCCCTTGGTCGCGACCCAGTCGTGCTCCAGGTAGCCCCACTTGCCGGAGATCGTGTACGCGAACACCTGCTGCGGGTGATAGTGCCGGTTCACCATGCCCGCGCCCTTGGCCATGAGGACGTCGCACCAGCGGTTCTGGCTGGGGGAGATGAACAGCGGCCGGCTCCCCGCCGTCGGCGACAGCGGCGCGTACCAGCGTTCGTCCAGCGTGGCGGCATCCTG
>DATBBI010000151.1:0-4086 GCA_036271115.1 Trebonia sp. | reverse complement strand
TCCACGAAGACGGCGGGTCCGCCGTCAGGGGCTGGGCCGGTCAGCGCGGGCACGAGCAAGGCGGTCACCCGGCCGGCCAGCACCGGCACGTGCGCATAGGCGTGCTCGCCCACTTGACCCCTCCGCTCCAGCGCTCCGCGCTGTGCTTCTCGCTGCTATCGCGGCCTCCCGCTGTTATCGCGGTTTCCGCTGTTGTCGCGCCGCCTGCGGCCGCGATGCCTGTGGCGTGGCACCATCGCGACGCTTCTTGCTGTTATCAGCAGTTGGCGACCGGCCGGGTCTCCTCCGCGCCCCGTGGGGGCCGCCGCCTGGCACCGGGGAAGTGGCGCCAGCCTGCGCAGCCCGGGCGCGGGTGGAGACTCGCCGGACAGCCATGGCCACCGGGTCAGCCCGGTGACCGCTACAAGATCCCTGGCAGCACCTCCTCCGCGGCTTCGGAGAACGAGTCCTCCTGTGCGGCCAGGTAGGTCTCCCATGCCTGGGCGTCCCAGATCTCGAGCCGGGTATTGGCCCCGATCACGATGCAGTCGCGCTGCAGCCCCGCGTACTCACGCAGGCCGGGCGGGACGGTGATCCTGCCCGTCTTGTCCGGAGTCTCGTCCGAGGCGCTAGCGAAGAAGACGCGGCTGTAGTCTCGCACCGCCTTGGCGGTGACCGGCGCGGCGCGCAATGACTCGGTGATCCGCTCGAACTCCTCGTTCGGGAAGACGTACAGGCAGCGCTCCTGCCCCTTCGTGATCACGACTCCCCCGGCGAGCTCGTCACGGTACTTCGCCGGCAAGAAGAGGCGCCCCTTCTCATCCAGCCGGGGCGCGTGAGTACCGAGGAACATCCGGTGCTCACCTCCAACCCCCCGGCGGGCCGGGCTTAGATAGCCATCTCACTCCACCGCGCTCCACTGTACCCCACATTCCTCCACCGTCAACTCTGAATCCGCCGCGCCGGCGGCTTTTTGCGCTGCAAACCTGCAGGTCAGTGAAGGTGGGGTGAAGTGGGGGAAGAATCGGCGCCGAGAGCGGCGAGCCGGCGATCCCCACTTCGCCCCACACAACCGGAGCCGGCGATCGCCGGGCGGCAACGGCGAGCGCCCTCCTCCATCGGCGTTGACCTGTCGCAGCCCGGCCGGGACCTGCTGCGCGGCGCGGGGCTGGCCGCGGTGATCGGCGGCAGCGGGCTGGGCTGTACTACCTGGCCTTCAGGGCCGGGATCAGCCTGAACATCGTGGCGGTGGGCCTGCCGGACGTCTGGTGGCGGTTCCCGGTGCTGGTGCTGAGCGCGCTGCAGGACGGGATCAACGAGGAAGTGCTGGTCGTCGGCTACACGCTCCTCGCGACCCACGTGTCGTGGCTGCCCTGAGCGCGAAGATCGTGCGGGATTTGCCCCGGATTCTGACGCTGAATCCCGCACGATAATTCGAATGAGCTCCCTCTGGGGCGGGTGTGGCCAGATGGATCGATTGGCCGGCCGGCGTGGGCCCAGGGGCGGCGATCGCCGGGGGCGGAGCGTGACGGGCGCGGCGGGCAATCGGGTTGCGGCGGGGAGACGTATAACTCGTGGGCAGCCGGGCGGTCAGCAAGCCTTGCGCGGATGGCGTAGCGGCTGCTAATTGGTAAGTTTCCGACAAGAGGGTGCCCCGGGCAGCGATGCCGCGCTACGGGCAGGCGTGGCACGCTGGCGTGGGACGACATACTGTCTGTAGACGACGCAGTCAGCGCGCTGTACGCGCCCGGGCCTATGAGGAGGGCCTTTTGGTACTCGACACGGGGCGCGGCCGCGAGCGGACGCTTGAGGATCTGGTCGCGACGGCACAGAAGATCGCCACGGCGGTCGAGTCGGTGATCGACGGGAAGGCGGAGGCGGTCAAGCTCGCCCTCACCGTCCTGCTCGCGGAGGGTCACCTGCTGATCGAGGATGTGCCTGGCGTCGGCAAGACGATGCTGGCCAAGGCGCTCGCCAAGTCGATCGACAGCTCGGTGCGGCGGATCCAGTTCACCCCCGACTTGCTGCCGAGCGACGTCACCGGCGTGAGCGCCTACAACCAGGAACGCCGGGAATTCGAGTTCAAGCCCGGCCCGGTGTTCGCGAACATCGTCGTCGGCGACGAGATCAACAGGGCCTCGCCCAAGACGCAGTCCGCGCTGCTCGAGTGCATGGAGGAGCGGCACGTCACGGTCGACGGGACCACCTACCAGCTCCAGGCCCCGTTCATGGTCATCGGCACCCAGAACCCGGTCGAGATGGAGGGCACCTACCCGCTCCCCGAGGCGCAGCGGGACAGGTTCACCGCCCGCATCTCTATCGGCTACCCCACCGCGGCCGCCGAACTGGAGATGCTCGACACCCACGGCTCCTCCTCGCCGCTCGACCAGCTGAAGCCGGTCGCCACCGCGCTCGACGTGCGCGACCTGATCAAGGCGGTCCGCGGCGTGCACGTGTCCGGCCAGGTCAAGGAGTACATCATCGCGCTGGCGGCGGCCACGAGGAGCGCGTCTGAGCTGCGGCTCGGCGCGTCGCCGCGATCCGCGCTGCACCTGCTGCGCGCGAGCCGAGCCCGGGCCGCGCTGGACCGCAGAGACTACGTGATCCCCGACGACATCCAGGCGCTGGCGGTCCCGGTGCTGGCGCACCGGCTGCTGCCGACCGCCGAGGCCATGATCGAGCGCAAGCTCCCCGAGCAGGTAGTGGCGCGGCTCATCGCGGAGCTCCCGCTGCCGCGTACCTGACGGACGGTGACTTCAGGTGCGTAGGCTGCTGGGCGCGCTGACGGTCCGGGGGAAGTCGTTCGTCGCGGCCGGGCTGGCGGCGGCCTTCTGCGGCCTGGTCATCCCCGAGCCCGACCTGGTGCGGATCGGCTGCCTGCTGATGGCGCTGCCGCTGCTGTCGGCGTTCGGCGCCGGCCGGGCCAGGTACCGGCTGTCCTGCGTTCGCCTGCTGGCGCCGCCGCGGCTGCCGGCCGGCCAGAGCGCGGAGGTGACCATTGAGCTGGCGAACGTCTCACGGCTGCGGACCGGGCTGCTGCTCTGCCAGGACACCGTGCCTCTCGCGCTGGGCAGCAGGCCGCGGTTCGTGCTGCAGGGCATCGCCGGCGGCGGCAGCAGGGAGTTCAAGTACCAGCTCGGGTCGGACACGCGGGGCAAGTACACGGTCGGGCCGCTGCAGGTACGGGTGGCCGACTCGTTCGGGCTGGTGTCGATCAGCCGGGCCTTCAGCAGCACGAGCACGCTGACCGTGACGCCGCGGATCGTCGCGCTGTCCCGCCCGCCGGTGTCCGGCAACTGGCTCGGCGACAGCGAGCACGGCAAGCGCAGCATCTCCGCCAGCGGGGAAGACGACGTGGCGCCGCGCGAGTACCGCACCGGGGACGGGCTGCACCGGGTGCACTGGCGGTCCACCGCGCGGTACGGCGAGCTCATGGTGCGCCGCGAGGAGCAGCACTGGCGGAACACGGCCACGCTCTTCCTCGACACCAGGCGGTCTGCCTACCCCGCCGCGATGTTCGAGCTCGCGGTCACCGCCGCCGCGTCGATCGGGGTGCACCTGGCCGGCGAGGGGTTCGAGGCCCGGTTCGTGACGGACGCGGGGGAGGTGCCCAGGCAGGGCTCGTTCGGCGACACGCTGCTCGACACGCTCGCCGTCATCGGGCCGTCCAGGTCCGTCGGCCTCGGCCAGGGCATCCAGGCACTGTCCGTGGAGGGCGGGCAGATCATCGCGGTCGTCGGGCTGCTGACGGACGGGGAGGTCACGGAGCTGGCGGCCACCAGGCGCGGCACCGCGCCCGGGCTCGCCCTGCTGCTGGCGCCCAACGACCGGGTCTGGGCCGCGCGGACCGCGGCGACCTCGCAGCTCCTGATCGGCGCCGGGTGGCGGGTCGCGACCGTGCCTGACGGCGCGCGGCTGCCCGCGGCGTGGCACGAACTGCACCAGGCCGGCAGCGCGGCGATGGCCTTCGCCGGCGGCCTGACCGAGGCGGGGGCGGACGCGGCAGACGCGGCGGACGTGGCGGACGGGGCCGCCGGGGTAACGGCAGCCGGCGCGGGGGTGGCCGATGTCTAGCCACCGCAGGACGATCGCCGCGGCCGCCGCGAC
>DATBBI010000150.1:0-12581 GCA_036271115.1 Trebonia sp. | reverse complement strand
TGCTTGCACGCGGTGCGTGAGCAGCAACGGGTATTCACCAGCCCACCTCGCTCACCAGATCGATAGAGATCACGATAGCAGCGCGATCCCCCTCGGCACGCGGCCAACACGCGCCTGGATGAGCGCCGCCGGCCCGCCAGGTGAGCGCCCTCCCCCTGGGCGCTGGCGTGGAATTGAGGTCGCTCACATCGGCTGACGGTACCTATCCGGGGCCGGTTATGCCACCACCGGCGGTCGTTCACGATCGTGTCGTTTTGTCGGACCTTCATCGGTCCCTCATCGGCCCTGGTGGTACCGGACAGCCAGCACGCGGAGATACGCTCGGTGACTGTGCACAGCGGTGAGAACGGCATAACGCCGCCCGGGGCACCCGGGGCACCTGGGGCGTCTGGGGCCTCTAGGGCGCCGGACCCGCGGCGGCGCGTCCGGCGGCGAGACCGGCACGGACGAGGGCTGCGCGGCCGCCTCGTGCCGCCGGGAGTGCCGCTGTACCGGACGCGGGCACAGCAGTTCGACGACATGGTGCTCGACGCGGTAGCGCGGCTCGAGCCGCGCTGGGAGGCCGAGCTCGCCAACGTCGAGTTCGCCGTGCAGGAGGTCCCGGAGGCCGAGGAGCTGGCGGACGACAGCAGCCCGCTGCCGCTCGCGCGGGTCGTGCCACCCGCGGCCGACCCGCTGAACCCTGGCCGACCCGCCACGCCCGCGCGCATCGTGGTCTACCGCCGCCCGCTGATGGCCAGGGCCGAGGACGACGACGAGCTCAGCGACCTGGTCTTCGGCGTGGTGGTCGAGGAGTTCGCCAGCGTGCTCGGCCTCGACCCTGAGACGATCGACCCCGGCTACCGCGAAGGCTTCGACTAGGGCAGGACGGCCGTGTAGGCGTTCTGGACCGGCGGCAGGGAGATCACGGTGAGCGCGTTCTGCACCGGCAGCAGAGACGTGATCGGGGCGGACAGCCCACCGGTGCCCGAGGTCACTACCCGCGCGGCATAGATCGGACCCGACCCGGCCGCGGGCGTGATGACGATCGCGAACGGCTGCCGGCCGTTTTGCGGCCGCGGCACGGTGACCGCCATGGTGTGGCCGGCCTGCACCGTCACGACCTGCGGGGTGCCAGCCGTCGCACCGGAGCCTGCCGCGCCGATGACCGAGACGTTAGCCTTGGCGGCGCTGGCCGGCGCGGTGAGCACCAGGCCCACCGTGAGCCCTCGGGTGGCCGGGTTGCCCGCCACGACGCCCTGCTCTGTGATGGGCGGGACGGCGGTGGCGAACGAGCCCATGCCCTGTCCCGGCACCAGGACCGCCGCGACGATGGGCACGTTCGAGGTCAGCAGCAGGCCCGCCGCCGACGCGCCGAGGGAGGTGAGCGCGAACGACGAGGTCGCGCTCGAGGGCGCGTCCAGGGGGGTTGTGCCGAACTGGGTGAACTTCCCCTGGGCGGTGAAGGCCACCACCTTGAGCTTTGCGTCGGTAGCGCCCGGCACCGTCACGAAGAGCCGCGCCGCGCTGCTCGCCACGGTCAGTCCCGGTATCACCAGCCTGGTCGCCGGGGCGGCCGCCTGCGGCAGCCAGGCGCCGCCGGAGGCGCCGCTCTCCCAGACCGAGGCTGCCACCTGGCCAGAGCTGGTCTGCACGTGCAGCGCCAGCGTGGCGGAGCCCTTCACGAACGACGCGATGCGCTGGGTAACGACCTGGTGCGGGGCGACCGTGATGGCGGTTGTGAGCCCGGTCTGCAGGCCGGCGTCGGTGAGGAGGGTGACGTTGGCGCTGGCCGCCAGGTCACCAGTGTTCATCAGGTAAAGCGTGATCCCGGACGCGCCGGTGCCCGCTCCGTTGCCGACGAACCACATGTCCGAGCTGGGGTGGGTGCAGCTGACCACGCCCATGCCCGCGGCGTCCGCCTGCTCCGCCTCGAAGCCCTCCGCCATCTGGCCGGTCGCCGCGACCGCGGTGCCGCTCTGCCCGGAGGTTCCTGTTGCCGCGGGCGCCGTGACGGTCGTCAGCGTATTGACCGCCGACACGGTGACCGGTTGCGGCGCGGACCCGCCCGGTGTAGCCGAGACGGGGCTCAGCGTCGCCGAGCCTGTGCCGGTGAACCCGGCTTTAGCTGCCGCAGTTGCCGCCGGGCGTGACGGCAGCGCGATCATCGCGATGTGTGCCGCGCCGTTGTTCGGGGCGGGCGGCGGGCAGGATCTGGTGACCGACGTCACGGCGGCCATCTGCGGGGCCGGCTGCGCCGCGGCGTGCGGGCTGCGCGGCTCGGTGCGCCATGCCACCGCGTACACCACGGCCAGTACCAGCAGGACGGCGCCGAAAAGCCCGAACCGGCGCATCACGAGCCTCCGTCCGAACCCCGCTTGTTACCGGCGCCCCACCTGCGGCCCTGGCGTCCCTGGCGCCCGTGGCGCGCACGGTGCGAGTGCCGTTCCGCCTGCGGTGCGGGCTCGTCCCGCGGGGGCGGGTCGTCACGCCATTCCGGCGCTTCTTCCCAGCGGGGCTCCTCGTCCCAGCCGGGTGCCTCGCCCCAGCCGGGTGCCTCGCCCCAGCCGGGTGCCTCGGCCCAGCCGGGTGCCTCGGCCTCGTCGGGCGGCTGGCCCGCGTCGCCGGCGTCCCAAGGCCCGGTCGCGGGTTGCGGGCCGGTCGGCGACACTCGCGGGTGCGATCCGGTTTCCCACGGGGCGGCCTGCTGCGGGCCCGTCGGCGACATCCGCGGGTGCGGGCCCGTTTCCCACGGGGCGGCCTGCTGCGGGCCCGTCGGCGACATCCGGGCGTGTGGACCGGTCTCCCAGGGCTCGGCCGGCTGCGGGCCCGTCTGCCACGGGTCGCGGTAGCCAGCCTGGTCTCGCTCCTCGGTGTAGTCCGGCTCGTCCGCGTCCGTGTCATCGAGCACGCCGACTCCCGAGCCCGGTGTCACGAGGTCCGCCGGGTCGGTGTCCTGAGCCGTCGCACGCCCGCGGAACGCGCCGAGCCCGGCGCGTTCCGCGGCAGCTCGCCCGGTCCGCGCCGCCTGGTGGCCGGATTGCTCGAGCCGACCGGACAGCCGGGACAACCCCGCGCGGCCAGGAAGCCCTGGCAGCCCCGGGCGCCTGGATCCCCTGGCGGCGCGCCTGCCGTGCTGCGCGTCGCGCAGCGCGGCCAGCGCCGCGGCCTCCTCGGCCGGGTCGGCGCGCTTGCCAGGCAGCGCGAGCACGCAGATAGCGAGTACCGCCAAGAGTTCAGCGATCAGGCTCACGTCACGGGCCAGGTCGTTCCTGGTGATCACCAGCTGGCCGCCACCGGACGGCAGCGTGAACCCTTGCGCCCAGCCGTTGACAGGAGCGGGCAGCGGCGTCAGCGCGGTGCCGCCGAGCGTGGCGGTCCACCCGCCGTACGGCTCGGCGAGCACGAGCGTGCCGCCCGCGGTCGGTGCGCTCACCGCGGTCATGCCCACCGGCTGCGCCGCCAGCGGCGTGACGGTTCCATCCTTGGCGACCACCCGGACCCTGGCCACAGGACCCGACACCTGCCACAGGTCGTACGCCGGCGCCTTGCTGACCGGCACCAGGCCGACCGACGCGTCGAGCCGCTGGGACAGGGCCTGGCTGACCGGGCCGGGCACCATCACCCACTTGATGCCGAAGCCGCCGAGCACGAGTCCCGGATCGCCGGCGTCCGCACCCTGCGGCGCGCCCAGGGCAGCCACCTGCCGGTCCAGCGCCGCCGCCGCGGGCACCGCGGCGGTCAGCTCCGGCTCGCCGAGGGTCGGGTCACTCTGCCTGACGAGCGCGTAAGTGAGCGAGGCGCCCGCCGGGCGCAGCACCAGCGTCCGGTACTGGCCGCCGGAGGACGACGACGCGGACACGAAGGCGGGAAGCAGCGGGGTGGTGACCTTGCCGATCGGGCCGCGGACACCATTGGCCACCCAGTACGCGGCGACGAGAATCGGAGCGGATGCGGCAGCAGCGAGCGCGACGCCCGCGAGGAGCCTGCGCGCCCCGCCGGCGGTGCCGGACCGGCCGGAAGCCGTCTCCGCGAGCCACTGCGCCGCGGGTGCCGCGGCGACCAGCAGGCCGAGCGCAGCGACCGCCATGGCCACGCCGGGCCAGCCCTTCGCAGGCTCCCCGCCGCCGGCGGGGGTAACGGTGATCCTGCTCGCCGCTATCGCGACGATCAGGCCGACGACCGCGACGCACCATCCGGCCACGGTCACCTCGCTCCGCCGGTGCGGGAGCAGCGCGGCGGCCACGGCGAGCCCGAGCCCGATGGTGACCCAGAGCGGCGGCAGCCCCGGTCCGCCGGGACTGAGCAGGAGGAGCGCGGGCGGACCGAGGGCGGGCGAAGTGAGTCCTGGCGACTGGATCCCCGCCTCGGTCAGGAACGCCGTGGGGGTGGTAAGCAGGTGCAGCGACCACGGGAACAAGATCAGGAAGGGCGTGACCACCACGATGGCGGCGTTGAGCCGGTCCGCTGACGACAGCCCGCGCTTGGCGGCGAGCACGAAGACGGCGCCAAGCACGCCGAGCGGCCACAGCAGCGGCGCGAACGCGGCGCCCAGCCCTATGAGCAGCCCTGTCGCCCACGCGGCGCGGCGCGCCTGGCGCGGCGGGGCGGTCACCATCCTTGCCGCGTTCAGCCCGATCAGCGGCAGGATCGCGAAGGCGAACGTGGTGCCGAGCCGGCCCGCGGCGACTGCGCCGGTCGCGACGGGGAGCAGCGCATAGGCCGCCGCCAGCCACACCCGGGCGGCCGTCGCCGTGACGAGCCGCCGGGTGGCCAGGTACGCGGTTATCCCGGCAAGCGGCACGCAGCCGAGCAGCAGGACGTCGACCGCTAGCCATGCCTGGCCGCCGAGCACGGTGGCCAGCGCCGCCACGACCGCCAGGTACGGCGGCGCGGAGACGGTCGAGCCCACGCCGACCGCGTGGAAGCCCGCCAGGTACTCCGCCCACAGCCGGGAGGCCGAGCCCCAGGCGGGCACCAGCGCGCCGCCGCCGAGCGGGCTCGTGCCAAGCAGCCTGCGCTCGGCGACCAGCGTGATGACGGTGAGCACCACGAACAGCTGGACGCCGGGGCTGGCGATGATCCGGCGGGCTACGGATTGCGTGTCGACGAACTGCTCGTCTTCCGGCTCTTCAGAAGCCGCCTGGTGCATGCCGCCTGAGGCCTGCGGCGGTCCGCTGGACAGCAGCCCGGCGATGTCCTCCGCGACGTGGGAGAGAGTACGGCCCGGCGGGATGAACGTGCGCACCGCCGAGTAGCCCTCCCTGCGCCACGCGGCCCGCCGTTTCCTGGCTCGCCATAGCCGCAAGGGGCGGCCGAAAAGCCCCGCCACCCCGTAGAGCTGCGCGGCGGCCAAGTCGAGTTGCTTGGTGACCAGGAAGTAGGCGGCCCGCATCAGCGACCCGGCCACGCACCCGGTCATCACTCGGAGCATGGTCAGCAGCGGCAGGTTCACGGCGAGCACGTAAAGCGCGTTGCGCCGGTCCAGCTGGCGCAAGCGGCGCGGCTGACCGTTCGTGGTGTCCCTGCGCCGTCTGGCGGACAGTTCGCGGTGGTACAGCACGGCATCGGTAACGACCTGCACGCGGTAGCCGGCGCCTTGAGCCCGCCAGCAGAAGTCCACGTCGTCGCGGAACAGCTTGAGCGCGGTGTCGAACCCGCCGAGCCTGTCCCAGGCGTCTCGCCTGACCAGCATGCCGGCAGACCCGACCGCGAGCACGGCGCGGTTGTGATCGTGCTGGCCCTGGTCGATCTCACCAGGCTCGATCCCGGTGACGCGGCGGCCGGCCCGGTCGATTGAGACGCCGACCTCGCGCAGCACGCGACGGTCCTGCCCGTCCAGCACCTTGGGGCCGAGTATCACCACCGAGCGGTCCCGGCTCGCCGCCCGCAGCAGCCGCTCGAGCGTCTCGGGGGCTGGCTCGCAGTCGTCGTGCAGCAGCCAGATCCATTCGACGCGCTTCAGGTTCGGGTCGGTCGGCGCGGTGCGCCGGGCCGCGGTGTGCCGCAGCGCGACCGCGATGGCCTCGCCGTAGCCGGTGTTCCTGTCCATCCCGAACACCGCGTCTTGCCCGATCAGCTCGGCCAGCTCAGCTCCGCTGCGGTCACGGCTTCCGGTGTCGACCCCCACGACCCGCTCGACCGGGTAGGTTTGCGCGCTTAGTGCCTCCACAAGCCCGGGCAGCAAGCGGGCGCCGTCGTGGGCGACGATTATCGCGGTGACGGTATGCCGGGTCTGTTGCGGGATAGTTGACAAGACGTCCAGCACTCGTTGGTCGATCACGGCCGTCCCCGGAGCGACAGCCCGTGTGGTGATCAGCCACCCCCCGGGGACAGCGTGAACAATACAAGCCCGTGCGCGTTCACGTCTGGATTACGGCCAGATGTCCGCAAGTGGGGGAACGCTGGCCCTAGCCAACCTCGCGTTTGATCCGGCGACGCTCACGTTCGGACAATCCGCCCCAGATTCCGAACCGCTCATCGTTCTCTAGAGCGTACTCAAGGCACTCGGCGCGTACCTCGCAACTCCGGCAGACCCGCTTGGCCTCCCGGGTGGAACCGCCCTTCTCAGGAAAGAACGCCTCCGGATCCGTCTGCGCGCAGAGCGCACGTTCCTGCCAGCCCAGGTCCTCGACATCTTCCGGACGGACGACGACGTGCGCTAGCGGGACGATGACCTCAGTCAAAGCGCATCCTCCCCTCTCGGAGCCCCCTGATGCTCGCCACCTACCTGTGGCGGCAAGAATCACACCAATGAAATTACACCCGCGTGTCTTGCTTCACGTCAAGCGAAGAAGGTGGTATTGACTGCTTTCTTCGCCAAGTTGCGAGGTTAAGTCGGCAAAAATCGTCTGAAGCGGCCCAGAAATCACTATTCGTGATCAATGGGCACATATGGTGACCATACGTGCTCATTGCCCGCTACCGATTCGCGGACCGAGGGCAGCCCCCGCACGCCACGGCCCGCTCACGGACCTGCGACACTGTCCGCATGCGGATTACCGTCCTCGCCGGCGGCGTCGGCGCCGCGCGCTTCCTGCGCGGCCTGAAGGCGGCTGCCCCCGGCGCTCAGATCACCGTCATCGGCAACACCGGTGACGACATCACCCTGTTCGGCCTGCGCGTGTGCCCCGACCTGGACACGGTCATGTACACCCTCGGCGGCGGCATCAGCGAGGAGCAGGGATGGGGCCGCGCGGACGAGACGTTCACCGTCCGCGACGAGCTCAGGGCGTACGGTGCGGGCCCGTCGTGGTTCACGCTCGGCGACCGCGACTTCGCGACGCACATCGTTCGTACCCAGCTGCTCGCGGCGGGCGAGCCGCTGTCGGAGGTCACCAGAGTGCTGTGCGAACGCTGGCAGCCCGGCGTCCGCCTGCTGCCGATGTCTGACGACACGATCGAAACCCACGTGGTCCTCAAGGACTCGGTGATCCATTTCCAGGAATGGTGGGTCCGGCTGCACGCCCCGGCCGCCGCGGAGGCGATCGTTCCGGTGGGCGCCGCGGAGGCGTCGCCCGCGCCCGGCGTGGCCGAGGCGATCGCCGACGCGGACTTCGTGCTCTTCCCGCCGTCCAACCCGGTCGTCAGCATCGGCCCGATCCTGGCCGTGCCCGGCATCAGGGAAGCCGTCGAGTCGCAGACCGTGGTCGGCGTCTCCGGGATCATCGGCAGCGCCCCGGTCCGCGGGATGGCCGACGTCTGCCTGGCCACCATCGGCGTGGAGACCTCCGCCGCCGCGGTCGCCGCGCACTACGGCGCGGACCTCATCGACGGCTGGCTGGTCGACGAGCAGGACAAGGCGGCGGCCGACGACCCGGCGCTAGCCGGCATCGCGGTACGCGCGCTGCCGCTGTACATGCGCGACCTGCCCTCGGCCGCGGCCATCGCACAGGGCGCGATCGACCTGGCGCTGGAGCTGAAGCGATGACTGCCGGCCCGGCAGAGATACACATTTCCGGTGTCTCCGGAATACCGGAGATCGCGTCGGGAGACGACGTTGCGCGGCTGATCGCGGACGCGGCGCTCGCCGAGGGCGGTCCTGGCCTGCGGGCCGGCGACATCCTGGTGGTCACCTCGAAGATCGTCAGCAAGGCTGAGGGCCGCGTCGTCTCCGCCGCCCGCGAGGAAGCGATCGCCGCGGAGACGGTCCGGGTGGTGGCCAGGCGCGGCCAGACGACGATCGCGCAGACCAGGCACGGCTTGGTGCTCGCCGCCGCCGGGGTGGACGAGTCCAACACGGCGCCTGGCACGGTGGTGCTGCTTCCCGAGGACCCTGACGAGTCCGCCCGTCGGCTCCGCAAGGCGCTGCGCGCCAGGCTCGGGGTGGCCGTGGGCGTGATCGTCACCGACACGATGGGCAGGCCGTGGCGGGCCGGCCAGACCGACGCGGCGATCGGGGCGGCCGGGGTGCTGCCGCTGCGGGACCACCGCGGCGAGCCTGACACGTTTGGCAACACCCTTGAGGTCACGGTCGCCGCGGTCGCCGACGAGATCGCCGCCGCCGCGGACCTGGTCAAGGGCAAGGCGCTGCAGATACCTGTCGCGATCGTGCGCGGACTCGCCGCGCTGGTCACCGATTCCGACGGGCCAGGCGCGCGGGCGCTGGTCCGTCCCGCGAGCGAGGACATGTTCCGGCTCGGCGCCGCCGACGTGCTGCCGGCCCGCCGCACGGTCCGGGAGTTCACCGGCCAGCCCGTCGACATGGCGGCGGTCGAACGGGCCATCTCCGCCGCGCTGACCGCCCCGGCGCCGCATCACAGCGAGCCCTGGCGGTTCGTGATCGTGTCGTCGGAGGCGGCCCGAACCGCCCTGCTCGACGTCATGCTCGACGCGTGGACAGCCGACCTGCGCCGCGACGGATTCACCGACGACCAGATCGCCCGCCGCACTAGGCGCGGCCTGCCGCTGCGTAAGGCGCCGCTGATCGTGATCCCCTGCCTGCAGGCGTCGGCCGCGCACGCCTACCCTGACGAACGGAGATCGCGCGCCGAGCAGGACATGTTCACCGTTTCGATGGGCGCCGCGGTGCAGAACCTGCTCGTCGCGCTGGCCGTGGAGAACCTGGGCTCAGCGTGGATTTCCTCGACGATGTTCTGCCAGGATGTCGTCGCCCGGGCCCTCGACCTGCCCGCCGGCTGGCGCCCGATGGGCGCGGTCGCCGTCGGCCACCCGGCGGCCAGCCCGCCCCCGCGCCCCCCGCGCGACCCTGCCGCGTTTACCGTGACTCGCTAAACGGCTCCCGCCAGTAACTTCCCATCGGTTATGACCACTTTCACGCCCGATTTGCCCGATTTATCCCCAGGGAACTGATGGGAAGTTGCGCCCGGTGGCCAGTTGAACGTGGACGATGTCACATCCACCACGTAAGAGTGTGGACGATGTCACATCGACCACGTTTGGGGTGGCCTGGCACTGGGGGTGGCGTGGACTGGGTGGCCGCACGGTGTCAGGCGGGTTCCATGCCGTAGCGGGACATCAGGGCGCGCTCTTCCTCGGGGGACGGCGGGGTCTCGCGGGACCAGAGCGCGTCGAGTTCGGCGAAGTAGGCGTCCATCGCGGGGGCGTGCAGGACGAGCAGCCGCGCGGGCTCGTCGCCGTCGTTGCCGAAGGTGTGCGCCGCGCCGCGCGGCACCAGCAGGAAGTCGTCCCGGCGTCCCCGCTGCTCGACGCCGTCGAGCACGAACGTGATCGTCCCGTCGAGCACCCAGAAGGCCTCCGAGCAGTTCACATGGCGATGCGGCAGCGGGCGGCGGCCACGCGGCGGGACCGTTCGCTCCATCAACGAGAAATCCCCGCCGGTCTGCGCGGCGATCGCCTTGAACGCCATGACACTCCCCCGCGCCGCGACGATCGTGCCCTGACCAGCGGCGATGATGCCCGATTCGGTCACGCCCGCCACCCTACCGGGCCAGGATCGGGAGACCCGTCCGTACCGAGGCGGCCACGCCGTCGCTGGCGGCCGCCGCCGCCAGGCGGTCGGGCGCCGGGGTGCCGTAGAGCGTCGTGCGCTGGCGCAGCGGCCTGCCGAGCGGCTCGGTGATCGCGCGCAGGTCGCTGATCGTCTTGTACGAGCCGTTGTCCGCGCCGGCCATCCTGCTGATCGTCTCCTCCATCAGCGTCCCGCCCAGGTCGTTAACGCCGCCGTTCAGCACGTCGCGGCACAGCTCGTCACCCAGCTTCACCCATGAGCACTGGATCGATCCGATCGCGCCGTGCAGCATGATCCTGGAAACCGCGTGCACGGCGCGGTTCTCCCGCCTGGTGACGCCTGGCCTGGCCAAGCCGGCCAGGTAGATCGGCGCGCTGGTGTGCACGAACGGGAGCAGCACGAACTCCGTGAACCCGCCCGTCCGCTCCTGGATGCCGCGGATCACCCGGAGGTGGCCCACCCAGTGGTGCGGCGCGTCCACGTGGCCGTACATCATCGTCGCCGTCGTCGGGATGCCCAGCTCGTGGGCTGTGCTGACCACCTCGATCCAGTCCGCGGCGGGCAGCTTTCCCTTGGTGAGCACCCAGCGCACGTCGTCGTCGAGGATCTCTGCGGCCGTGCCCGGCAGCGAGCCCACGCCGGCCTCCCTGGCCCGGACCAGCCACTCACGCAGCGGAAGCCCGGTGCGGGCGACGCCGTTCATCACCTCCATCGGCGAGAAAGCGTGCACGTGCATGCCGGGGACGCGGCGCTTGACCTCGGCGGCGATGTCGAAGTACGCGGTGCCCGGCAGATCCGGGTGGATGCCGCCCTGCATGCACACCTCGGTGGCACCCGCGGCCCAGGCCTCTTCGGCGCGCTCGCCGATCTGGTCCATCGACAGCGTGTAGGCGTCGGCGTCGGTGCGGCGCTGCGCGAACGCGCAGAACCGGCAGCCGGTGTAGCAGACGTTGGTGAAGTTGATGTTCCGCGTCACGACGAACGTCACGTCGTCGCCGTTGACCTCGCGGCGCAGGCCGTCGGCAAGCGCCGCTAGCGCGTCGAGGTCGGCGCCGTCGGCGCCGAGCAAGGCGACCGCCTGGTCGTCGGTGAGGGCGGCCGGGTCGCGTTCGGCCTGGCGCAGCGCGGCGGCGACCTCGCCGGGGCGCGCCACGGCAGGCGCCGCGGGCGCGGACTCGGCCGGCGCCCCGGCCGGGGCCGGCGCCGCGGTGGAGATGGCGGAGGCGCCCGCAGTCAGCCGCGTACGTTCCGACAAGATCTCCCAGTCACCGTAGACCTCGGAGAAGTCTTCGCGCCGGTCAGCGGACCGCCCGATCGTGTCGATCGACACGTGCAGATCCGTCCGGCCGGACGCGTCGCCCCAGCCGCCGTCCGGCTCCTGCCAGGGCATTCCCTCCGGGCGGGCGGCTTCGTTCGCGAGGCCGGTCCGCGGGTCGGCGAGGGCGGCGACGTGCCGTGCGACGCGCGGGTCGAGCCAGGGCTCGCGGATGTAGGGCGGGTAGACCGTGAGGCGTTCCCTGAGCGTGAAGCCCGCCGCGGCCGTGAGCTGGGCCAGCTCGTCGATCTGCGGCCAGGGGCGCTCCGGGTTGACGTGGTCCGGGGTCAGCGGCGAGACGCCGCCCCAGTCGTCGATGCCCGCGTCGAGAATGAGCTGGTGCTGGTCGCCGACGAGGTTCGGCGGCGCCTGGACGCGGGCCTTCGGGCCAAGGAGGAGACGGGTGACCGCGATGGTCGCGGCCAGGTCCTCGAGCTCGGCGTCCGGGGTGTCGCGCATCTTGGTGTCAGGCTTGGCGCGGAAGTTCTGCACGATGACTTCCTGGATGCCGCTGTACTCGCGAGCGACCCGCCGGATCGCGAAGATCGAATCGGCCCGCTCCTTGATCGTCTCGCCGATGCCGATCAGGATCCCGGTGGTGAACGGGACGTTGCTGCGGCCGGCGTCCTCGAGGACACGCAGCCGGACCTTCGGGTCCTTGTCGGGGCTGCCGAAGTGCGGGCCGACCTTCGTCTCGTACAGGCGGCTCGAGGTTGTCTCGAGCATCATGCCCATGCTCGGCGCGACCGGCTTGAGCCGCTGGAAGTCCTGCCAGGTCATGACTCCGGGGTTCAGGTGCGGCAGCAGGCCGGTCTCCTCGAGGACCCGGATCGCCATCGCGCGCACGTAGGACAGCGTGTCGTCGTAGCCGTGCGCTTCCAGCCACTCCCTGGCCTGGCGCCACCGGGCCTCCGGGCGGTCGCCGAGCGTGAAGAGGGCCTCTTTGCAGCCGAGCCGCGCGCCTTCGCGGGCGATGTCCAGCACCTCGTCGGGGCTGAGGAACGGGCTGCCGGCGTGCTTCGGCACGGTCGCGAACGTGCAGTAGGCGCAGCGGTCCCTGCACAGCCTGGTCAGCGGGATGAAGACCTTCTTCGAGTAGGTGATGATGCCGGGCCGGCCGGCGGCTTCCAGGCCGGCGTCCCTGATTCTGCGCGCGTAGCCGAGGAGCGCTCGCAGGTCGTCGCCGCGGGCGTGCAGCAAGACCGCGGCTTCGGTCTGGTCCAGTGGCTTGCCGTCCCTGGCGCGGGCCAGCGCCCTGCGCATGGCCGCCTCGCTAACCCCGCTGTTTCCACCCTGGTCGATGCTGGAAGCGCTCATACTCCTGACCTTAAGGCACTAGGCGAGCGCGGCCCGAGC
>DATBBI010000149.1:0-6824 GCA_036271115.1 Trebonia sp. | reverse complement strand
CTGCCGGTGTTCCATCCCAAGGGCGGCATCATCCGCCGGGTGATGGAGGACTACTCGCGGCGGCGGCACGAGGAGGCCGGCTACGAGTTCGTCAACACCCCGCACCTGACCAAGGCCGAGCTGTTCGAGACCTCCGGTCACCTGGGCTTTTACAAGGAAAGCATGTTCCCGCCCATGGAGCTGGAGGGTGCCGAGTACTACGCCAAGCCCATGAACTGCCCGATGCACGTGCTGATCTACCGGTCGCGCGGGCGGTCGTACCGGGAGCTGCCGCTGCGCCTGTTCGAGTTCGGCACCGTGTACCGGTTCGAGAAGTCGGGCGTGGTGCACGGCCTCACCAGGGCGCGCGGGTTCACCCAGGACGACTCGCACATCTTCTGCACCCCCGAGCAGCTCCCCGGCGAGCTCGCCTCGCTGCTCGACTTCGTGGTTGGGCTGCTGCGGGACTTCGGGCTGACCGAATTCGAGGCCGAGCTGTCGACCCGGCCGGACAAGTACGTCGGAACGATCGAGGAGTGGGTCGCGGCGGAGGAGGCGCTGCAGCACGCGCTTGACGCCTCAGGGCTGCCGTACACGGTCGCGGAGGGCGAGGGCGCGTTCTACGCGCCCAAGATCGACGTGCACGTGAAGGACGCCATCGGGCGCCGCTGGCAGCTGTCCACGCTGCAGGTCGACTTCCAGGAGCCGGGCCGGTTCGGGATCGAGTACCAGGCGGCCGACGGGACGAGGCAGCGGCCGTACATGATCCACCGGGCGCTGTTCGGGTCGATCGAGCGGTTCTTCGGCATCCTGCTGGAGCACTACGCGGGCGCGTTCCCGCCCTGGCTCGCGCCGGTGCAGGTGACCGGCATCCCGATCTCGGACGCGCACGTGCCGTACCTGCAGAAGGTGGCCGACATGCTGCGCGAGCAGGGCATCCGGGTCACCGTGGACGACTCCGACGACCGGATGCAGAAGAAGATCAGGACCGCGCAGCAGCAGAAGGTGCCGTACATGCTGATCGCCGGGGACGCGGACGTGGCTGCGGAAGCGGTGTCGTTCCGCTACCGGGACGGCTCGCAGAAGAACGGCGTCCCGGTCGCCGAGGCGGTCGCCGAGATCGTGACGGCCGTCCGCGACCGCGTCCAGGTATGACCGCGCTGCCCCCTCCCGATTCCCCTGCCGGGGAAGAACAGGCACTGCCGGGCGCGGGGGTGCCCGACGCGTTCGGGCGGCTGTGGACGCCGCACCGGCTCGCCTACATCCAGGGCGCCGGAAAGCCGACCGGGCCCGGCGCGCACGAGGGCTGCCCGTTCTGCGTCGCGCCGACGCTGACGGACGAAGAGGCGCTGATCGTCGCCCGCGGCGAGCTGGTGTACGCGATCCTCAACCTGTACCCGTACAACAGCGGTCACGTGCTGGTCTGCCCGTACCGGCACGTGGCCGACTACACGGAGCTGTCCGCGGCGGAGAGCGCCGAGTTCGGCGACTTCACGATCCGCGCGATCCGGGCGCTGCGGGAGGCGTCCGGACCGCATGGCTTCAACATCGGGATGAACCTCGGCTCGGTGGCCGGCGCCGGCATCGCCGCCCACCTGCACCAGCACGTGGTGCCCCGGTGGGGCGGCGACACGAACTTCATGCCGGTCGTCGGCCGCACCCGGGTGCTGCCGCAGCTGCTGGCCGACACCCGCAAGGTGCTCGCCGACGCCTGGCCAGGGAAGTGAGCCGGACGCCACGGCGGCGCAGGTGCAGAGTCCATTCTATGGAACATAAGTTTTGCTAATCTTTCCGCATGCCATCGAGAAACCGGGTCGCTGCCCCTGTCGCCGACGCCGCACCTGACCTGAAGGTCTTGTTCAGCGAGCTGGTACGGCTCGAGACCGAGGTATGGGACGCCGTAGAGGAGCGGCTGCGGAAGGACCACGGGGTGAACCTCCCCACGTTCGAGTTCATCCAGGTCATCTCCCGTGTTCCGAATTGCCGGGTGCACGACATCGCCGCCAGCCTCAGCATCACCGTGGGCGGTACGAGCAAGATCGTCGACCGCATCGAGGCCGCCGGGTTGTGCAGGCGACGCGCTAATCCCGGCGACCGCCGGTCCTCGATCATCGAGCTCACTCCGGCAGGCAAACGGCTGCTGGCCAGGTCGGCGGTGACGGTTGAGGACGAGCTTCGCCGCCGGCTGGGCACGGCGATGCCGGAGCGCTCGCTCGCGCAGTTCACCAGGACCCTCACCAAGCTGCGGGCCGCGGTCCGTTCGGCTGGCGCCACCGCAGAGGACGCCGCCGAGAGCGCGTAGCCGGGCCTGGTCAAGGTTTCGCCCTTGGCGGTTTGATTATCGAGAAGATACTTACAGAAAAGTAAAGAGCCTCGGGGCGCGACCCCGCGTACAGGTCAGCGCACAACCTATGTGCTTAATTCCTCTGTCCTGGGCAAATCGGCCATCTTCCGGATCTTGTCTCATCCTCTGCGTCTGCCCATCCGCGCGCTACTGGGTAGATCCCAGAGAAATAGGTTCCATGGAATCTGGTTTGGGGTTACAGTGGCCAGCAAGAGGCAAGGAGGCCCAGACATGACGACCATCGGGATTCTCGGCAGCGGGCACGTTGGCAGCAATCTGGCGAAGGCCGCGATTACCCACGGATACGACGTCGTGCTCAGCAACACCCAGGGGCCGGATTCACTGACTGGCCTGATCAAAGAGCTCGGGCCGCAGGCCAGTGCGGCTGGACCGGCCGAGGCGGCCGCCGCGGGGGACTTCGCGATCGTCGCGATTCCGCTGGCGACGATCGGTCAGGTGCCTGTCGAGCCCCTGGCCGGAAAGGTGGTCATCGCCACCATCAACTACTTCCCCCAGCGGTACGGCCACGTTCCGGAGATCGATGACGGCACTACCACGGCGCCGGGGCTGCTGCAGGCCCACTTGCCCGCGAGCCGCGTCGTGCGGGCTTTCAGCATGATCAACGCCGAGGAGATGTCCGGCGACGGTCATCCTCCGGGAGACCCGAGGCGCCGGGCACTCGCGCTCGCGGGCGATGACCCGGCGGCCAAACAGCTGGTGGCGGGCCTCTACGAGGAGTTCGGCTTCGATGCGGTGGACATCGGCGGCCTGGACGAGAGCTGGCGGGTGGACGCGGGCCAGCCCGGGTTCGTCACGCGCCAGAACGTCGCCGAGCTGACCGCCAATGTCGCGAAGGCCAAACGCGGCGCCTAGCGCGGCGGCAGGGGAGTGCCATGCCTGACGACAACCCCGTGCCAGGCGTTCCGCCGCCTGAGTTCATGAGCGCGCTGGTGACCGAGCATTTCGTGCTGCAGGGGACGTCGGGCTCCACGATCAGCGAGAGCGGGAGCCGGGTGAGTATTTACCTGTCCGCGCTGTCCAGCGGGCTGGTCGCGATCGGTTTCGCGAGCGCATCACGCCAGGCGCTGGAGTCTCTGGCGTTCACGATCTTGCCTGTCGTGTTCATCCTCGGCTGCTTCACGATCGTCCGGCTCACCGACACCAGCGTGGCCAACATCGTCTCGCAGCGGCGGATGGACCTGATCAAGATGTACTACGCGTCGATCCATCCCGCGGCGGCCCGGCTCACCCCGGTCGTGCTCTCCTCCCCGGCGGCGCTCGCCGCGAATCGCGACGCCGGCGAGCCGCCGCCGGTATGACCGGCCTAGCCCGGGCCTTAAAGCCTAGAAGCTCACCGCCCGCCAGCTCGCGCCGCCGTTGCTGGTGAGCAGCAGGCGGCCCGGCCTGCCTTCGCCGTTCCCGTCGGTGACGGCCGGACCGTACACCACCACGCCGTCGCTGGTCGTGGTGAACCCGAGGTCGTTGAACCCCATGCCGCCGTCGCCCGCCTCGTACGCGCTGCCCCACTGCGCGGCGCCGTTGCCCGAGTAGTACAGCCAGCTCGCGCCGCTGGCCGCCGACACCACCAGTTGGCCAGGCGTCGCGCCCGCGATCGAGATCGGGTCGCCGCCCCGCGGCGGTGCGCCGGCCTTCGTCCAGTGCTGGCCGAGATTGCTGCTGACGTAGATGGTCTTGATGACCGAGCCCATGGCCGCACCGCCAGAGCACAACAGCGCCAGCGAGTCAGGGCCGGTCACCGCGACCGACGTCGCGTACGCGACCCCCTGGGTGGTGCACGGCGTGGCGTGCTCAAGGGTGCTGAGGCCGCCGTTGGCGGTCACGATCACGGAGGAGCCGTCGAGGATCGCGGCGACGCGGGCCTGCGTGGCGATCCGATCCCCCGTCGAACCGCTGACGTGCAGCTGGGTGACCGGCTGCCACGTGCCGCCGCCCACTGGCCGGCGCACCAGGGTCGCGGTCCCGCACCCGCTCTGGGAGGAGCAGGTCGCGGTCAGCGCCAGGACCTGGCCGTCGATGACCTCGAGCGACAGGATCGATCCCGCGGGAGAAGAAGCCTTGGCCCACTGCTCGCCGCCGTCGGTGGTCTCCCACAGCCCGGTGCCGAACACGAAACCGTGCGACGGCGTGGCGAATCTGATGCCCCACACGGCCGGCGCCGGGCCGTTCTCCGGCTGGCCGAGCGGCACCACCGGCGCGGGCAGCCCGCGCCAGCTGGCGCCCCGGTTCAGCGTGCGGACGATCGACGTGCACGGCGTGTGCGAGCACGGCGCGGTGCCGAGCACGAACGCCTCGTCGGGCGAGACGAACGTGACCGAAGTCGCCGCCATCCCAGTGGGCACCGGCCCGCCGGCCGGGGTCGCGGCGCCGCCCGTGCCCTGCCCGGTTGCGGTCGCCGAGCTGGTCGGCGCCGCGGGCGCCGACGTCGTGGCCGCCGCCGACGTGGTGCCGCTGCCCGCCCTGCCGGAGTCCTGCGTCCCGCAGCCGGCCAGCGCCACCGCGGCCGCCAGCGCGGCAAAGAGAACCGCAGCCCCTGAGGGCCGCGGTCGCAACGCAATTCTCATGTGGTCCCCACAACGCCGCCAGCCGCCGGGACCGGATAGCCCCGTGGCCGGATTCAGGTAAGTCATCACGGCATTGAAGACGCTGTCAGGGCATCTTCGGTTGGAGACCTGGCCATGGCCCCGAGGGCACAAGAAACCGAGGGAAGCTGCCGATTGCGCAACCGGCCCGTTCTCAGCGGTACCAGTTGCGCAATCGGCAGCCGTCACGCGGCCCGCGCCGGCGCGATGCCGAGCGCAGGGACGCCGCCTACTCCGGGCGGGAGTCGGCGGCGACCTTCGCGGCCAGGTGTGAGGGCAGCGGCTCGTGGCGCAGGTAGCCGCGGGTGAACGACCCGGTCCCGTGCGAGACCGAACGCAGGTCGATCGAGTACCGGGTGATCTCCAGCTCGGGCACCTCGGCGCGGATCAGCGTCCGCCCCACGCCAACCGGCTCGCTGCCGATGACCCGCCCGCGCCTGCCCGACAGGTCGGACATGACCGCCCCGACGTAGTCGTCCGGCACCAGGATGGACACCTCGTCCACCGGCTCGAGCAGCATCGGCGTCGCCTTCTCCGCGGCGTCCCGCAAGGCGGCCCGGCCGGCCTTCTGGAACGCCATGTCGGAGGAGTCCACCGAGTGCGCCTTGCCGTCGAACAGCGTCACCCGGACGCCGGTCATCGGGTAGCCGGCCAGCACGCCCTGCTCGAGCTGCGCCCGGACGCCCTTCTCCACCGAGGGAATGTACTGCCGCGGGACGACGCCGCCCACTACCTTGTCGACGAACTCGAAGCCGGCGCCGTTCGGCAGCGGCTCCACCTCGATCTGGCAGATCCCGAACTCGCCGTGCCCGCCGGTCTGCTTGACGTTGCGCCCGAGGCCGCGCGCCGATGTCGAGACCGTCTCGCGCAGCGGCACCCGCAGGTCCACCGTGTTCACGGAGACTCCGTACCGGGTCGAGAGCCGGTCGAGCAGCACGTCGGCGTGCGCCTCGCCCATGGCCCACAGCACGAGCTGGTGGGTCTCGGCGTTGTTCTCGAGCCGCATCGTCGGGTCCTCGGCGACGAGCCGGGACAGCGCGGCCGACAGCTTGTCCTCGTCGGTCTTGGACTTGGCGACGATCGCGACGGGCAGCAGCGGCTCAGGCATCGACCACGGCTCCATGAGCAGCGGCTGTTCCTTCGACGACAGCGTGTCCCCCGTCTCCGCGGTGCCCAGCTTCGCGACGGCGCAGATGTTCCCCGCGGGGCACGCCGTCAGCGGCCGCTGCTGCTTGCCCAGCGGCGAGGTCAGCGCGCCGATCCGCTCGTCGTCGTCGTGGTCCGGGTGCCCGCGCTCCGCGCGCCCGTGGCCGGAGACGTGCACGGTCATGTCCGGCCGCAGCGTGCCGGAAAACACGCGCACCAGCGAGATCCGGCCGACGTAGGGGTCGGACGTCGTCTTCACGACCTCGGCGAGCAGCGGCCCGTCCGGGTCGCAGGACAGCCCGGAGACCGGCTTGCCTTCCGGCGTCGTCACCGGGGGCAGCGGATGCTCCAGCGGAGAGGGGAACGCCTGGGTGACGATCTCGAGCAGTTCGTCCATCCCGATGCCGAGGGGTGAGGCGACGGCGAGCACCGGGTAGAAGCTGCCCTGGCACACCGCCTTCTCCAGGTCCTGGATCAGCACCGAGGTCTCGATCGTCTCGCCGCCGAGGTACCGGTCCATCAGGGACTCGTCTTCGCTCTCGGTGATGATGCCCTCGATCAGCGAGTCCCGCTCCGCCGCCATCCGGTCCGCGTCCGCGCCCTCAGGCGACCCGGTGGCCCGGGACCCCGACGAGTAGTCGTACAGCGTCTCCGACAGCAGCCCGATCAGCCCGTTGACCCCGCCGCTCTCAGACGGGCCGCCGCCTACCGGCAGGTACAGCGGCGCGACACCCTCGCCGAACGCCGCGCGGCAC